>NZ_VHLB01000088.1:0-36875 GCF_006547365.1 Myxococcus sp. AB056
GGCCGACATCGTCCCCGCGCAGCCGGCCGCGCTGGCGCGCATGCCGCTCATCGTGGAGCCCAAGGCCCCGCCCAAGCCCACCGTCAAGAAGAGCCAGGACCAGTTCGAGTTCGTCGGCGACCGCAAGAGCTTCTCGCTGCCGCCGCTCGACGTGCTCGAGTACGACAAGACGGAGCGCTCCGCGCTGGACAAGGACGTGTACCTGTCCACGGCGGAGAAGCTGCGCGCGAAGCTGGCGGACTTCGGCATCGTCGGCGAGGTGGTGGAGATTCGCCCCGGCCCCGTCGTCACCATGTACGAGTTCCTCCCGGGCCCCGGCATCAAGGTAAGCAAGATTGCCGCGCTCGCGGACGACCTCGCCATGGCCATGGAGGCCATGCGCGTGCGCATCGTCGCGCCCATCCCCGGCAAGGGCGTGGTGGGCATCGAGGTGCCGAACCGGGACCGCGAAACCGTCTACCTCAAGGAGATTGCCGAGCAGGACGCCTTCAACAAGGGCGCCAGCAAGCTGACCATGTGCGTGGGCAAGGACATCGAGGGCATGCCGTACGTCCTCGACCTGGCCAAGGCGCCCCACCTGCTCATCGCCGGCACCACCGGCTCCGGTAAGTCGGTGGCGGTGAACTCCATGATCATGAGCATCCTCCTCAAGGCCACGCCCGAGGAGGTCCGCTTCATCATGGTGGACCCGAAGATGCTGGAGCTCTCCGTCTACGAGGGCATCCCCCACCTGCTGCTGCCGGTGGTGACGGACCCGAAGAAGGCGGCGCTCGCGCTGCGCTGGGCCGTGGAGGAGATGGAGCGCCGCTACCAGATGCTGTCCGAGGCGGGCGTGCGCAACATCGCCGGCTTCAACAAGCTGGTGGAGAGCACCGCGGTGGAGGTGAAGACGACCACCGAGTCCGCGCCGAAGAAGAAGGCGAAGCCGAAGAACGTGCTCGTGCTCGATGGCGAAAGCCCCAAGTCCTCCATGCCCGCGGGCGGCGAGAGCCTGGGCGTCGCCGCCCCTCGGGACGACGAGGACGACATGCTCGACGCGCAGGCGTCCGAGGAAGCCGAGGCTCCGGAGCTGGAAGCCGAGTCCGAGGACACCGAGGCGCTGGAGGCCAGCGAGTCCACCGAGCCGGAGAAGAAGCAGCTCAAGAAGCTGCCCTACATCGTGGTCATCATCGACGAGCTCGCCGACCTGATGATGGTGGCCAGCCGCGAGGTGGAGACCTACGTCGCGCGCCTGGCGCAGATGGCCCGCGCGGCCGGCATCCACCTGATGGTCGCCACGCAGCGCCCGTCCACGGACGTCGTCACCGGCGTCATCAAGGCCAACTTCCCCACGCGCGTCAGCTTCATGCTGCGCTCGAAGCCGGACTCGATGACGATTCTGGGCACGGTCGGTGCGGAGGCCCTGCTGGGCATGGGCGACATGCTCATCATGCCGCCCACCAGCGCGCACCTGCAGCGCGTGCACGGCGCCTTCGTGTCGGAGAACGAAATCAAGAAGGCGGTGGACCACCTCAAGGCCCAGGGCAAGCCCGTCTACGACGACTCCATCCTCAAGCCGCGCGACGAGGACGTGGAAGGTGGCGGCGAGGAGGACGAGCTGTCCGACGAGCTGTACGACCAGGCGCTCGCGACGGTCAGCGAGATGCGGGCCGTCTCCATCTCCATGCTCCAGCGCAAGATGCGCATCGGCTACAACCGCGCGGCCCGCATGATTGAGCGGATGGAGCGCGACGGCGTGGTGGGCGCGGCGGATGGTGCCAAGCCCCGCGAGGTGCTCATCCGGGGCCTCGGCGACATGCCCGGCGCCGGGGCCATGTAAGGCCCACGTGGCCGCCGTCTCCCGGCTGGGATGGGAAGCGGTGGCCCTGGCGGTTCCACTTCACGGGGGCGTCCTGGCTCGGGCCCGGACGCCCTCGCTGTTTTCCACCGAGGCGTGCCCATGATTGTCGCCATCTCCCGCTTCCGGCCGGCCCCCGAGGAAGCGGACCGCCTGGTCGCCCGCTTCCAGGCGCGCACGCGGGCGGTGGACGGATACCCGGGCTTCCTCGGGCTGGAGGTGCTGCGCTCCTTCGAACGGCCGCCGGAGCTGATGCTGGTGACGCGCTGGCGGGACAAGGCCTCCATGCGGGCCTACTTTCAGTCCGAGGACTTCCAGCGGGCGCGGGAGGCGAGCGCCCAGCAGGAGGACGCCACCTTCGCCCTCTACGAGGTGGTGGGCACATGAAACGCGATGCCGGTTCCCAAGCGGCCCGGTGTCGTCTATGGGCGGAATCCCATGGCTGAACGCATTGCCCTTTTCGCCACCGCCGCTCGCGGCACCGAGGACCTCCTGGCCGACGAGCTGAAGGAGCTCGGCGCCCGCCGCATCCGCCAGGACCGCGGCGGTGTCCGCTTCATGGCCACGCTCGACGAGGCGCTCATGGTGGCGCTCTGGTCCCGCATCGCCATGCGCGTGCTCTACCCGCTGGGCGCCTTCGAGGCCCGGGGCGCGGAAGGCCTGTACGAAGCCGCCGCCAGCATCCCCTGGGAGGAGCACCTCACCCCCGAACACACCTTCGCGGTGGATGCCACGCTGAAGGACAGCGAGCACAGCCACTCCGGCTTCGTGGCCCTCAAGGTGAAAGACGCCATCGTCGACCGGATGCGCGACACGAAGGGCGCCCGGCCGGACGTGAATACGAGGGACCCGGACATCCGCGTGGTGGCGCACCTCGCCCGTGAAACGCTGTCCCTCTCCCTGGATTTGTGCGGTGAGCCGCTGCACCGCCGGGGCTACCGCGTGCGCCCCACGCCCGCCCCGCTGAAGGAGACGCTGGCCGCGGCGGTGCTGCGCGCGGCGAACTACACGGGAACGGAGGGCCTGGTGGACCCCATGTGCGGCTCCGGCACGCTGCTCATCGAGGCAGGCCTCATCGCCCGCCGGCGCGCGCCCGGGCTCAACCGGGACTTCGCGGTGGAGCGCTGGCCGGAGCTGGGCGCCCGGGCCCGCGAGCTGCTCGCGGACATGCGCGCGGATGCCCGCCGCAACGAGCGGAAGGTGGAGGTACCGCTGCTCGGCTTCGACAAGGACCCGGAGGCGCTGGAGGCCGCCAGCCGCAACGTGCGCGCCGCACGCCTGACGGAGGAAATCCAACTGGCCGAAGGTGACGCGACCCGGCTGCCGCCGCTGCCGGAGACAGGCGGATTGCTCGTCACCAACCCGCCCTACGGCGACCGGCTCGGCACGGGCGGCCAGAAGGGCATGAAGAGCTTCTACTTCAAGCTCGGCGAGTCGCTGCGCGTGCCGGGCTGGCGCGTGTGGGTCATCTGCGGCAACCCCGGCTTCGAGAGCGCCTTCCATGCGCGCCCCTCCGCGAAGCGGGACCTCTGGAACGGCCCCATCGCCTGCTCGCTGCTGGGCTACCGTCCTCCAGACGGTGGCAGCGCTCGGGGTGACACCGGGGACGGTTCAGAAGCGCCGCTCGGTGCGCCGCGCCAGCCGGCGGATGTTGCCCCGGTGCGTCCACAGCATGAGGGCGAAAAGGAGGGCTGAGAGTCCCGCGTATTCCACGGCCCGCGCGGTGAGCGCCGACGTGCCCACCGCCGTTGCCCCCGCCGCCAGCGAGCCCAGCGAGCTCACGCGCGACACGGCGAAGACGGTGACATACGCCAGCGCGCCCGCCAGCGCGGCCTGGGGCACCAGCACCAGCAGCACGCCCAGCGCGGTGGCCACGCCCTTGCCGCCCTGGAGCTTCAGCCACACCGGGTAGATGTGGCCCAGCACCGCGGCCAGCCCCACCGCCACGTGCACGGTGGGCGCATCTGGCAGCAGACGCACCGCCAGGACCACGGGCAACGCCCCCTTGATGGCATCCAGCAGCAACACCACCGCGCCCAGCTTCTTGCCCGCCACACGCGTGACGTTGGTGGCGCCGATGTTCCCGCTACCGCCCTTGCGCACGTCCACCCCGCGCAGCCACCGCGTCAGCAACACACCGAAGGGAATGGAGCCGGCGAGGTAGCCCAGCAGGACGAGCGCGGAAGTCACGACGCAGAGGCTACAGCAGCAGGTGGGGGAAGCGCGTCTTCACCACCACGTAGGCGTAATTGACCAGGATGATGATGGGCGTCACGACGCCCAGGACGCTCCACTCGCGGGGGGAGAGCTCCACCTGGGGGATGGGCATCGCGAACACCAGGTGCAGCACCATGACCACCGCCGCCAGGGCGAACACGATGGCCGCCACCGTTCCCAGGGGGTTGGCCTCCCAGGCGCCGGCGAAGTTGAGGTGCGATACCCGGTCGGCCACCCGCGTCAGACCGCAGCCGAGGCAGGGCCACCCGGTCTGCTCCCTGAGCACACAGCCCCAGAAGGGGATGATGCGGGCCACCGGGATGTAGCGCGCCACGAGCAGCCCCACCACGCCGGCGAGCCCCATGGCGTCCACGGTGCTGAAACGACGGTTGCGGGGAGGGATGACGACCTTCAAGCGCACCTCCTCAGCGTGTGCGGATGGATGGACTTTAGTACGGGGGTCGCCTTGCCGGAGCAAAGACTTTTGGCTAAGCGGACGGGGTATGAACACGCTCCGCACGTCCCTGATGCTGCTGGTCGCCGTTCCCCTGGTTGCCGTCGCGGGTGACAAGTCGTCCGCCAAGGCGGGCAAGGCCGCCGAGGCCGACTGCCACCACCCGCCCGCCCCGCAGGCGCAGACCGCGCCCAAGGCCGAAGGCGCATCCGATGGCTGGAAGCTCACCCGCGGCGAGCCCCTCAAGGGCGCCAAGGCGGTGAAGCTCGCGGACGTGCTGGCCAGGCCGCAGGCGCACGACGGCAAGACGGTGCTGCTCGAGGGGCAGGTGCGCAAGGCGTGTGAGCGCAAGGGCTGCTGGATGGAGCTGGCGGCGAACGGCCAGGACAAGGGCCCGGGCGTGCGCGTGACGTTCAAGGACTACGGCTTCTTCGTCCCCCTGGACTCCGCGGGCGCGCAGGCGCGTGTGGAAGGCGTGCTGAAGGTGGCTGAGCTGACCGACAGCCGCGCCCAGCACTACGAGTCGGAGGGCGCCATCGTCCCCCGCGGCGCCGATGGCAAGCCGCGTGAGGTGCAGTTGGTGGCCACGGGCGTCGAACTTCGCCGCTGAGACGACATGGCACGAAGCTTCAGCATGCGCGGCGTGCAGAGCGCGGCGGACCGCGCCGTGCAGCACGCCCGAGCATGGATGTTGGAGACGGAGCCGGGCTCGCGCGTGCATGACGTGCAGTTGGACCCGCGCTTCCAGCACCGGGGTGTGGACCTGCTCTGGGAGCTCCCCTCGGGAGAGGTGCGCGGCATCGAGGTGAAGGGCGACCGCAACGCCACCCGCCGCCGCTACTTCTTCGAGCTGGTGTCCAATCTGGAGAAGGACACCCCGGGCTGCTTCCTCTACAGCGGCGCGGACCTGCTGGTGTACGTCTTCCTCTCGCAGGGAGAGCTGCACGTCGTGCCCATGAAGGCGGCGCGCGAGTGGTTCCTTCCCCGGGCGAAGGAGTACCCGCTCAAGCACGCCTTCACCCAGACGGGCGCCATCCGCTACACCACCGTGGGCGCCGTGGTTTCCGTGCGGGACGTGGCGGAAGGTGTCCCCGGCGTGCTTCGCGTTCCGCTGAAGCGCCGGGGCGGCGCGAAGGATGTGGCGGAAGAGGTGCCGCCCACCTCCGAATCTCCTCAGGGACAGGAGACGAACGGCTAGGACGAAGGGGCGGAAGCGCGGCTCGCTGGCGCCCTCTTTCCCGGGCGCGGTGCCACGGACGGGCCCACGCTTCCCACGGGCTGTGACAGGAGGCCACGCAGGCCCCCTGTCACGCACGTACCTCAGCGACCGTGACGGTGACGGCGGTGGCCGGGGTGAATCTTGTCGTGGGCCGCCTCCAGGCGCTCGGAGATGCCCATCAGCTCCAGCAGCGACTCGCGGTCGTTCTGCGCCTTGTAGACGTGCTCCAGGCGGGGAACGAGGTCCAGCGCGAGGTGCAGGTCACCGCCATTCTCCGCCGCCGCGAGCAGCGTGCGGGCCGCCGCCGCCGCCTGACCGTGCGCCTTGATGTGGATGAGGCCGTCCACCGCCAGCAGGCGCGCGATGGGAGAGCGCTCGGTGTCCTCGGTGAGCTTCACCATGTCCTCGGTGGCAGGCCCCAGCTCGCCCTTCGCCGCGCGGACGATGGCGCGCGAGATTCCACGGCGGTCCGGCAGGAGGAACTCCTCCAGGTCCGCGAAGGACTCCGCGTGGCCCACGTGGCCCGACGACGCCAGCGCCTCCGCGAGGCTGTCGAAGATTTCGGCCTGCTTCTCCGTGAAGGGCGCCAGCGCCTCGCGCATGAAGCGCTCCTGCGGCGCCCCCTTCTCGTCGAGCGGCATCTTCGCGCGCACCGCGTTCATCTTCTCGAAGGCGGCGTCCACCGCCGCGTCCTGCCGCCCACCCAACAGGAACGACAGCTGCTGCATCAGGTTCGCCAGCGTGTCAGCCATCTCCATGGGCGCCACGCGGTCCGGAAGCCAGCGGCTCCACAGCTCCACCGCCGCCGCCACCGCGAAGTCCTTGAAGGGGCCGGTGCCCTTCCACTGCGGCCGCCACTGCTGGGCAATGCCCAGCGGGAAGGCCGTCTCCGCCAGCTTGCGGAAGTCGTCCTCGCCCACGGCAATGCCGTAATGGCCGAGCGTCCCGAGCAGGGCCTCCGTCGAGTACTCCTTCAGGCCCTTTTGCTGCCACGACTTGTCCACTCGCTGCGTGCTCACCTGGATCTCCGCTGCCCTGGACGCCGGCCATCGGCGCGCCAAGCGGCCTTCTAGCGGAAGCCGGGGCGGACGTGCACCACCACGTGCAATCCCACGTCAGGCGGCGGACGCCGGGGGCGCGGTCCTCGGCACGGTGGGCCACAGGACGGGGTTGCGCCGACCGTCCTCCACCCGCCGGGCCAGGTACGGCTCGCAGTCCCGGGCGTCGAAGGCCCGCTTCCAGGCCGCGAAGTTCCCTCCGGCCTTCCAGGCATCCATGGCCGCCAGCCCCGCCTCCGGGCCGCACTGGGCCAGCATGTACTCCACCCAGGCCCAGCGCGCGGACGTCGGGCGCACCTCGGCGCGCCCCCGGAGCCCCTTGCGCAGTCGCTCCAGCCGCCCCTCCACCTCGCGAATGCCCATGAAGGGAGCGCCATCCAAGGGCGTGTTGCGCTTGGCCACGAAAGGCGCCACGCCCAGTGCCACCGGGAGGATGCGGGACAGCTCGCTGGTGAAGCGGATGAGCTCGTCGATGTCCACGTCCTCTTCGGTCGGCAGGCCCACGACGTTGTACACCTTGAGCTGCTTCATCCCCGCCGTGCGGGCGAACGTCGCGGCCCGGACAATCTGTTCCTCCGAGTGCTTCCGGTCCACCATGTCCCGCAGGCGCTGTGATGGACCGTCCGCCGCCACCGTGAGGTTGGTGGCCCCTCCCCGCCGGAGCTGATCCACCAGCGCCTGGGTCAGCCGGTCCGCGCGCAGGGAGGACACCCCCACCTCACGGCCGGAATCCACAATCGTCCGGAGCAACTCGACGATGCGCGGATGGTCCGTCACCGCCGCGCCCACCAGCCCCACCCGGCGGGCATGCTCCGGAATCAGGGACAGGATCCGCTCCGGCGGCACCGTGCGCATGCCGCCGTTCGTGGTGCGCCGCATGACACAGTAATGGCAGCCCCGGGAGCAGCCCCGCTCTGGCTCGATGAGGAACATCGAGCGCAGCTCAGTGTGCGGTGTCACGATTTGCGACCGGGCAGGCAGCCGTGAATCCATGGCCTTGGCCACGTGGTACCGCGCTCCGCCCCGCCCGGGCACGCGGAAGCCCGGGATGCGCGCCAGGTGCGCCAGGAGGGCCTCGCGCTCCATGGTCGCCGCGGCCTCCACCAGCAGGTGGATCAAATCCTCCGCCTCGCCCTGGACGAGCACGTCCACGAAGGGCTCCAGCGGATCCGGGTTGGAGAACGTCAACGGCCCCCCACCCACCACGAGCGGGTAGCGGCCATCCTGGCGCTCCTCCGCCAGGAGCGGGATGCCCGTCAGCTCCAACATGGAGAAGAGCCCCGTCAGCTCCAGCTCATACGCCACGGAGAAGGCCAGCATGTCGAAGTCAGCGACAGGGGCCTGGGACTCCCAGGTGAAGAGCGGCGTCCGGGTGCGCTTGAAGGCGTCCACGTCATCCGGGAGGAAGACCCGCTCGGCCGTCGCGCCAGGATGCTCGTGGATTTCACGGTAGATGGCCTGGTAGCCAAGCGAGCTCATGCCCACGTGGTAGGGGCTGGGGTAGCAGAGGGCCACCCGGTAGGGCGCCGCCTTGTGCAGCGTGCCCTGTTCGTCCGCCAGCAAGCTGCGAACGCGCTCGATGAGTGAGTAACGGCCCTCCATGTGCCTCCAGTACAGGTCCAGCCTTTTAAACACCGCGGCCCCGGTCAGCCACTCCCATGTGGGGAGAGACCGCCGGGGCCGAGGTGCGCCACCCAGGTGGGGTGGCGCGGTTCAGCAGACGACTTGTTCGACTACTTGAACGACGGGACCTGGTTCGTCGGGACGCAGCAACCCTCAAGGTCAGGCTGTGCGAAGATGCCGCAGTAGACGCCCATCACGCACGTCGCGTTGAAGTCCGGGTTCAGACCAGAGCCAGGACCGCAGTTCGTCTCAGCGGTGCCAACCTCGGGGTCACAACCGACGGCCGGCCAGAGGGCGTTCATCACGTACTTCGAGGTGCAGCCGTTGTTCGTGTAGGTCAGCTCGCCCGTCATCTGGGTGCCCGGAGCCGAAGGCGCCGAGTACACGCGGACGTTGGAGTACTGGTACACGATCTGGTTCGCCGGGGAGGCCACGTTGACGCGAGCCGCCGGGAAGCTCGGCGCGTTGCAGAAGTCCTCGCCGTCGCGGTCGGTCGCCAGGTCGCCCAGCGCGGTCTGCTCGCTCTGGTCGGTGGTCTCGTCCGCAGTGCCACGGCTCGCCAGGCCCTGAGGGCGGAGCGCGAGCTTCGCGGTACCGTCATCGAGGTTGATGTACCGGTACACACCCACCATCTCCGCGGGCGGAGCGACGGTGTCGCACGCATTGCCAGCGGCATCCCGAGGGGCCTCCACCTGCTCGTACTTCACGGCCCAGTGGGGAGACTCCTGCACGAAGCAACCGACTTCAGGCTGATCGAAGCTGCAACCCGTCAGCAGGCTTCCCGTGCCCAGGAGAACCAACGCAGTTTTCACGATGTTCTTGGTCATGTGACTGATGTTCCGATTTCGTGATTGGGCCTGGGATTAGAACGTGTACCGGATGCCGAAGCGGACCTGACGGGGCGCCTGGTACGAGGTCGGGTTCTTGAAGTTCTTGTTCACGTCGCCGTCGACAGTGCCGAAGGGCTCGTCACGCTGCGCCTCATCCTGGAACTCCACGCGGCCCGGGAGGTTCTCCAGGTCAGCAGGCGTACCACCCGGGATGGGCTTGATGTCGCGCAGGGTGTACGTCTGGTCGACCGTGTTCACGCCCTGGAAGTTGAAGAGGTTGAACACGTCCAGGGTGAACGACACCACGCTGTCCTTGCTGACGCGGTAGTTCACGCCAATGTTGGAGTCGATGGTGTTGATCCACGGCGTACGGCCGCCAGCGCCACGGGGGAGCACGAAGGACTCGTCCTGGAGGTAGGCCCAGTGGCTGCCCCAGTAGTTGATCGGCGTACCCGAGTTACCGCGATAGGAGACACCCACGCTCGCCGACAGGGCGTTCGAGATGTTGAACTCCTTCGCACCGAAGACCTTGATCTGGTGCGTGCGGTCGAACGGCAGCAGACCCGTGCGGTTCTCCAGGAGCTCGATGAGGTCGAAGTCCGAGAGGATGTTCGGGTCGAGCTGGCCCGTCTCAGGACGGAACAGACCGGGGTAGTTACCGTACAGGCGCGACCAGGTGTAGTTGGCCTGGGCGAGCCAGCCGTCGGCGAACGTACGGTTCAGGTAGACGGTGACGTTGTCGTAGTTACGAACCGGCGTCGGGAACTCACCAGCGAAGCCGCTGCCAGGGTTACCGAGGAAGTACGTGTTGCCGTCGTCGCGGCTCATGTCCTCGATGACCGAGTTCATGTCCTTGTGCGTGTAGCTCGCACCCAGGCGGGTGTTCGCCAGCACTTCGTACTCGGCGCCGACCACGATTTCGTCGGACGACTGGGCCTTGAGGTCCGGGTCGACCGGCGTGCCGGCTGCCGTGCCGCCCGTGTAGAAGCGGTTCACGTTGCGGCTGCTCTCCGGGATCGCGAGCAGATTGCCGTCACCGGCGCAGGTGGCCTGCTGGCTCTCGAAGCTGGACGGGTCGCACGAGGTCGCCGTGCCCTGGCCGGGCTCCGCGAGCGAGCGACGCGCGCTGATGCGGTTCTCACCCGGGAACGCGCGGTCCATCAGGTTGAGCGGAACCTGCTCGTAGTAGCGAGCGAAGTTCACGAACACCTTCGCGCGGCCGTTGGCGAACGGGTCGACGATGGCGCCGATACGCGGCGACCACTGATTGCCGAGCAGCAGCGAGAGGTCGCCGTTGCCGCCGTAGAGCGCCTGCACGTCGTACCGGACGCCCAGGTTCAGGGTCACGCGGTTCGCGATGGACCAGGAGTCCTGGAGGAAGCCACCGACCGTGGTGCTGGTCGTCTTGGCGACCTGGGTGAGCTGCGTGACCGCGGAGTCCGGTCCCGTCTGGTAGCCGTAGCGACGGGCGTCGCTCAGCGCCGGGCCCTGGGCCGCAGTCCAACCCGACGTGGCCTCCTGGTAGTACACGCCGCCGCCGTACGCCTTCACCCGGTCGAACGACAGCAACTCGACGTCCACGCCAGCCTTGAACACGTGGGTGCCCAGCGCGTTCAGCAGGTAGGTGGCCTTCGCGTTGGCCTGGTAGCGATCCAGCGTCTGGTCGCTCATGAAGGCAGGGCCGCCCACCGCGTAGCCCGTCACCGGGCAGCGGATCAGCTGCTCTTCGGGCGTGCTGCCGCAGGCACCCTCCTGCCCGGCGGGCAGGGACTCGAACAGGGTCAGCGGGCGCGGGTTGGTGTACACCATCCGCGAGTAGCCAGCCAGGCCCGTGCGATCGCCCAGGTTGCTGCCGTCACCCGGCAGGGTGGAGGCGGTCTGGTGGAACCAGCCGAGGTTCGCATCAACGAGGACCTTCTTGTCCGCGAAGGCACCGGCGTACTTCAGGGCCATCGACGTCGTGTTGGCCTTCGTCTCCGTGAGACCGAAGTCACCCGGACGGGAAGCCAGCACGCCCGGCAGGCCTCCCGACTGGGGATTGACGCTCAGCTTCCCAAGGCCACCCGTCGAGGTCGGCGTGCCGTTCAGGGCGAACGACACGTTGTGGTCCTGGTTGATGAGGTACGTCAACTTACCCATGTACTGAATGGTACGGGAGTCGGCGTAGTAGTTCGTAGCGGAGCCGGGGATCGGATCCACGACCGAGAAGTCGGTCTCATCCCGGATGGGGTTGCCCGCGTCATCGACGCGCAGCGCGTTGAGCGTGCGGGTGTGCTGGTAGCGGGTGAACGACGGCGCGAAGCCGGCGAAGAACCACAGCTTGTCCTTGAGGATCGGACCACCGAGGGTGGCGCCGAAGTCGCCCAGGTTCTGCAGCTGGTTCTGGCCGGTGATGACCGTGCCCTCTTCACGAATCTGCTTGCGGGTACCCTCGAGGGTGCCCGGCGTCCAGTTCGCGAACACGGAGCCGTGGAACTCGTTGGAGCCCGACCGGGTGACCGCGTTGATGACGCCGCCGGTGGACCGGCCGAACTCCGGCATGTAACCGCCGGTGATGATGTTCACGTCCTGCACGAACTCGATGCTCAACGGGCTGGCGTTCACGCCGAAGGCCGGGTCGTTCGTGGACAGGCCGTCCACCACGTAGCCGTTCTCAGGCGAGGTCGAGCCGTTGATGGACACGCCGTAGTTGTCGTTCTGGGCGCCAGGCGCGAGCTCGGCCAGGGACTCGAAGGAGCGGGTCGCGCCGCCCTTACCACCCGGACGCGCAACGGCGATGCGCTTGATGAACTCCTGATCGACGTTCACGCCCATCGTCGTGGAGCCCACGTCGATGGTCGGGGGCGCGCCGACGATCTCCACCACCTCACCGAGCGCCTCGGGGAGCAGCTCCACGTTGACGCGGATGGTGCGGTTGAGGCGCAGCTGGATGGCAGAGCGCGCGTACGGCTTGAACTGCTCCTTCTCGAACCGCAGGGTATAGTCGCCGGGGGGCAACTGGGGGATGCGGTAGTTACCCTGCGCGTCGGTGACGACCGTCTGCTCACCCTGAAGGTTGGGCGAGGTGGCGGTCACAACGACGTCAGCGGCAGGCTGCCGACTCTGAGCGTCGATCACAGTACCGATGATCGTGCTCGACTGTGCGAAAGCCGCGGATCCGTACAGCAGACCTGCGGCGACAACAACTCCGGTTTCCCGGAGCACTCGGTTCAAGTGCATACCAGACCCCTCCAAGGTGGGCTGCAAGTGAAAATGACCCGGGAAAATATCCGAGGTCGAGCAGTTGTCAATAGACCGTTGCTTTTTGGTAACCAGTGGGGCAATTGCGCGATCACGCCCCGTCCGTCGACCGTGCTTGCTTGAACCTGGAACGCGTTTCTGTATGGTAGCGCGCCCTTTCATCCGGGCGGAGCGTCGCCAATGGGTGTCCACTGGTGAAGAGGAGTCTAGTGCATGTTCGATTCAGTCCTTGACCGTGGTCAGGGGCCCAAGTCGCGATTCGGCGTCGGGGCTACTGTCTCGGTTATCCTCCATGTGGCGCTGTTCGGCCTCTCCATCTGGCTGTCGACGCGACCGCCCGTCGAGGAGGAGAAGGAGATTGAGGTCACGCTGAAGGCGACCATGGCACCGCCTCCGCCGCCCCCTCCTCCTCCACCGCCTCCTGCCTCTTCGAGCAAGCCGAAGACGCAGCCGAAGAAGCCCAAGAAGCCGGACGCCATCGTCCAGCCGAAGGAGATTCCGAAGGAGGTCCCGAAGGAAGTGGAGCCCTCCGAAGAGCCTCCTTCTGAAGAAGAAGAGGCGAGCGAAGAAGCCGTCGAGGGCGGCGTGGAAGGTGGCGTGGTCGGCGGCGTCGTCGGTGGTGTCGTCGGTGGTGTGATTGGCGGCGTGGTCGGCGGCCAGCTTGGCGGGACGGGAACCGACGTGCTTCCGTTCGGTGCGGGCATGACGCGGCCGGAGAAGCTGTCCGGTCCTCAGCCCGAGTACTCTCGTGAGGCGCTCGAGGCTCGCGTCCAGGGAACGATGATTGTGAAGTGCATCGTCACCGTGGAAGGTCGAGTGGAGAACTGCCGGATCATCAAGCCCCTGCCCCACATGGACCGGGCCGTCCTGGACGCGCTGGCGTCGTCGCGCTACAAGCCGGTCACGTTCCAGGGCCGTCCTGTGCAGGTGGACTACACCTTCACCCTGAACTTCAAGCTGCCGCGCTGAGTCCGGGCGCGTCGTCTCGAGGCGTATTGCTGACTACCCCGCGCTCGTGAGGAGGAGCGCTCAACCCAACCATGCAATTCACTCTCGCAGAAATCTGGGATCACACGGGCCTCTTCGCCCGCATGATCATCTTCACCCTGGGCATCATGTCTATCGCCTCGCTGGTCGTGTTGGCGGAGCGCATGATCGTCTTCCGCAAGACCCGGTCTGACAGCCGCAACTTCGCCGCGAAGATGGGTGCCATCCTGGCCAAAGGCGACCTGAACACGGCCGCCAACACCAACCTGGGCAAGGATGTGGGCCACCTGGGCCGGGTGATCAACTCCGGACTGACGGCGTACCGGATCAGCCCGAACAACAAGGACGTGGCGGTGGAGTCGGTGGCGCGCGCGCTGGAGCGTCAGGCGCAGCGTGAGGTCCAGAGCATGAAGCGCGGTCTGGGTCTGCTGGCCACGGTCGGCTCCACGGCGCCGTTCGTCGGTCTGCTCGGCACCACGATGGGTATCGTCAACGCCTTCCAGCTGATGGCGCAGGCGGGCTCCGGTGGTCTCGGCACCATCTCCGCCGGTATCGCCGAGGCGCTCATCACCACGGCCTTCGGTCTGCTCGTGGCCATCCCCGCGGTGATGGCGTACAACTTCCTGCAGGGCTGGGTGGACGCGCGCTCGGTGGATATCTCCGAGTCGTCCAACGAGTTCCTGGACGTGGTTGCGCGCCACCTGGGTGGTGGCGCGCACTCCTCGAACGCCGCCTGAGCTGTCCCGGGCGAGTCGGGGACGACCCGATGCCCTTCACGGTGACCCTGTCTCCAGCTCTTCTTCGGGGCGCTGGAGGCCCACCGTGAAGGCGGGCACCTTACCAGGAAACAGGTAAAGACATGGGAATGTCAGCAGGCCCCAAGGGGAGCGTCAAGAGCGACATCAACGTCACGCCGCTGGTCGACGTGGTGCTGGTACTCCTCATCATCTTCATGGTCGTCACCCCGATGCTCCAGCGTGGCAAGTCCGTGGAGCTCCCGAAGGCCACCGAGATCGAGAAGGAAGGAAAAGGGAAGGAATCCGACCCGCTCATCCTCTCCATCACCCCGGACAAGAAGGTGTTCGTGGAGAACGACCAGGTGGATGAGAAAGGGCTCCAGGAGAAGCTCACCGAGGAGATGTTGAAGGATCCAGGCAAGAAGATCCTGCTCAAGGGCGACAACGCGCTCAGCGTTGGTGACGTGCGCAAGGTGCTGGACGTGGCCCGCAAGTCCAAGGCCAAGCAGATCTCCCTGGGCGTCGAGGAGAAGAAGTAATGGCCGGCCGCAAGCAACGACAGTGGGTCAAGCCCCAGGCGCAGCCGAACTCGGAGATCAACGTCACGCCGCTGGTCGACGTGGTGCTGGTGCTCCTCATCATCTTCATGGTCGTCACGCCGCTCCTCGAGAAGGACATCGTGGTGCGCGTGCCGGACACCGAGGTCGAACAGGAGCCGACGCCTCCCGACCCGGACGACCAGCAGTTGGTGGTGCAGCTCGACAAGGACGGTGGCTACTCCATCAACACGGAGAAGATTGCCCCCGCCGACTACGTGACGCGGCTCAAGCGCATGCTGGCGGCCAAGAAGGCGGACGACAAAGTCGTCTTCTTCATGGCGGATGACGCCACCAACTACGGGCGGCTCATCACCGCGCTGGACGGCGCGAAGGCCGCTGGTGCGAAAGTGCTGGGCATGGCCACGGAGCTGCCACAGAACGCCATCATCCAGGGCACGTCGGTCGATACGCCGGCCCCGCACCCCGCACCCACGCCCTGAGACTCCTCTTCCGGAACCTACGCTCCGGGTGGGTACGTGGTTCACATCGAGAAGCTCGTCGGCTAGAGTTCACTCCTCATGGCCGACGAGCTTCTCATTTTTGAGCAGACCATCGAAGCCCTGTTCCTGCGGGCACTGCACGGGCGCCTGACGCCTGAGTGCAAGGCACGCCTGCGGCAGGCAGGGCTCGATGTGGAGCAGAAGCTCCGGCCAGCCTATACCTTCGACGCATGGATGACGTTCCTTCGCATCACGTCGGAGGAACTCTTTCCCCAACTCCCGCTCGAGCAGGGCACCTGGAAGCTGGGAGAGGCCTATATCGAAGGCTTCCGCGAGACGATGCTGGGACGCGCCGTCCTCTCATTGCTTCGCGTGCTGGGGCCCCGCAGGACGCTGATGCGGGCCACGCAGAACTTCCGGGCTGGCAACAACTACACGGAATCCAAGCTGCGTGAGCTGGGGCCCACCCAGTTCGAGCTCTGGATGAACGAAGTAGGCCCCTACCCTGCCTTCACCGCGGGCATCATCCACGCGGGGCTGCGGGTGGCCGGTGCGCAGGACATCGTCATCGAGATGTCCGGCTACGACGGCCACGCCTGCGTCTACCGAATCAACTGGAACGAGGCCTCGGTCTCTTCCGGCGTGGCGGGCAGCGGAGACTCCAAGGCCGCCAGGAGGTCGGGGTCCATCAGCTCCCTGTAGATGAACTCCGCCAGCAGGCCCGTCACCATCCAGATGGGCAGGATGTAGAGCGAAGTCATCTGCCAGAGAATGGCGCCGGTATCCGCGTAGTACCAGATGCGGTATCCCGTGAGCCGCTCCAGCATGACTCCGGAGAAGCCTTCAAAGAGCAGGATGACCACGCCGTACACAGCGGCTCGCAAGCCCGTGTGCTGGTACAGCATCCAGCGGTAGAGCGGCTCGATGAAAAAGAAGCACGCCACGCCGTAGATGACAAACATCCACAGCGAGCACTGTCCATACGCCGTGGAGATGGGCGTATCCCAGATGGCGTTGAGCCCCAACCGGTCGTCCACACGCCATTGGAAGCGGAAGAGCGCCTCCAGCAACGGCACGTGCTGGGCGATGCGCACCAGGTTGTAGAAGAAGATTTCGGCGCTGAGCCCCACCATGCCGTAGAGGCAGAAGCGGAACACGCCAAACGCCACCTTCATCCGTTGGCCACGCTTGATGTCCGCCCGGCGGATACGAACCTGCCGGCGCTGCTGAACGACCCCCGATTCCACTGCGGCCTTTGCCCCCATAGCGTCCCCCAAGGTGGGTGAAACGCTACCGGACTCGTCAGGGCATGGCTAGCCCTGGCTTCACAAATACCACGAGGCTGAAACTCAAGCTCCCGAGGCTGGGATGGGCATCCGTCGGCGCGGATTGGCGAGCGCGGGCCTACGCCTGGGGTGGGCCCCGGTACGTGCATTGCTCAAGGACTTCGCGCTGCACGGCGAGAGGACGGGACATGTTGGCGAGGGTGCGGTCGGGGGCGTTGATGGGTATCGACGTGGTGGTGGTGGAGTGTGAGGTCGACATGGCGCTCGGCCTCCCCTACTTCAACGTCGTGGGGCAGGCGGAGGGCGCGGTCCGGGAATCGAAGGTCCGCGTCATCTCCGCGCTGAAGAACACGGGCTTCGAGCTTCCCCAGAAGCGAATCACCGTGAATCTGGCGCCCGCGGACTTGAAGAAGGAAGGCGCGGCGTTCGAGCTGCCGATTGCATTGGGCGTCCTAGCGGCGGCGAAACTGATGGATGAAGCCCCGCTGGAACGGCTTCTCTTCGGAGGCGAGCTGTCCCTGGACGGCACGCTCCGCCCCATCAAAGGAGTGCTTCCGTTGGCGGTGGCGGCGCTCAACGGCGGCTTCGAAGGCGTCATGGTGCCCTGGGCCAATGCCGCGGAGGCCGCGCTCGTCGAAGAACTGCGCGTCTTTCCCGTGAAGACCCTGCGGGAGGCGGTCAACCACCTGACGGGGGCCTGCAGCATCACGCCGTACACGCGGCAACGTGAACCCAGTCTTCTGGCGCCCACGGGACAGGCGCCTGACATGTCCGATGTCCGCGGGCAGGCCGACCTGAAGCTCGCCCTCGAAATCGCCGCGGCGGGGGGCCACAACGTCTTGATGTCCGGGCCACCGGGCTCGGGGAAGACGATGCTGGCGCGGCGCCTGCCCGGCATCCTTCCGGAGATGACGTTCACCGAGGCCATGGAGGTGACGAAGGTCTACTCGGTGCTGGGCTTGCTGGGCGAAGGCCACGCGTTGATGCGCGAGCGCCCGTTCCGCGCGCCCCACCACACCCTCTCCGACGCGGGCCTGGTTGGCGGCGGCCTCTCGGCGAGGCCTGGCGAACTCTCGTTGGCGCACAACGGCGTGCTCTTCCTCGACGAGCTTCCAGAGTTCCGGAGGAACGTGCTGGAGGTTCTGCGCCAGCCCATGGAGGAAGGCGTCATCCACCTGGCACGCGCCAACCAGAACATCACCTATCCCTGCCGGGTCATGTTGGTGGCCGCGATGAACCCCTGCCCCTGCGGCTACTACAACGTTCCCAGCCGCTCCTGCACTTGCGGCGAGCAGCGCGTCTTCGACTACATGACGCGCGTAAGCGGGCCCCTGTTGGACCGCATCGACATCAGCCTGCAGACGCGCCCGGTGGAGTATCACCACATGGCCCGCTCGACGGTCCAAGAGCCCTCGAGCCGCTACTACCGCGAGCGGGCCCAGGTCGCGCGCGAGCGTCAACGCGTCCGCTATCGCGATGAGCCGGGAATCCACTGCAACGCGCAGCTTCCCTCGCACCTGCTGCGCCGGTACTGCGCCATGAGCGAACGGGCCGAGCACATGCTGCAGCAAGCAGTGCGGATGTTCGGCCTGTCCGCGCGAGCCCATGACCGCATCATGAAACTGGCGCTGACACGGGCGGACCTCGAGGGACGCGACCGCATCGAGCAGACCGACATGCAGCTCGCCATCAACTGCCGCATGCTGGACCGGCGAGGGGCGATGCAAGGCAAGCTTCACGGAGCCCGCCCTGCCCCTCCGTCCGAGGACGCCGCCTGGCGGAACACCGGGGGGCCCTCCGGCAGGGCCAGCCCGCTGGAGGACCTGGATGGCTGAGGGCCATCGCGAGCGTCAGTGCGTCCCGGTCGTCGCGGGCTCCACGTGAGACGCCGCCGTCTGGAAGCGGGGCTCCGGGATGGACGGTGTCTGCCCACCCTCCGGCAAGGCGTGGGTGGGCTGGAGCCGGTCCAGGCGAGGCGAAGGGCCGGTGATGATGCGCGCCGACTTGCCAAACGTCAGGTACGAGTAGGCCCAGTTGAGCAGCACCGCCAGCCTGCTACGGAAGCCGATGAGGAAGGTGATGTGGATGAGCAGCCAGGCCATCCAGGCACCGAAGCCCGCCTGCTTGAAGCTGCGGAAGGCAATGCCCACCGCGTGGCCTCGGCCAATCACCGCATAGGAGCCGCGGTCCCAGTACGAGAAGGGCGTCATCGGCTTGCCCTGCAACTGGCGGCGGATGTTGTGGGCGGCGTGCTTGCCTTCCTGCATGGCCACAGGAGCAAGGCCTGGCACCGGCTTGCCCTCCGCATCCTTGAGCACGGACAGGTCACCGACGACGAAGACATCGTCGTGGCCCGGCACGGTCAGCTCAGGAGTGACGAGCACGCGCCCGGACCGGTCGAGTTCGACGCCCAGCGACTTCGCCACCGGCGATGCCGCCACGCCCGCGGCCCACAATACCGTCCTCGCGGGGATGAACTCCTGCCCGATGAAGACCCCCTGCTCGGTGATGTTGGTGACCCGAGCTCCCGTACGGACCTCCACCCCCAGCTTCTCGAGTGTTCGGCAGGCCTTCTGTGACAGGTCATCTGGATAGACGGGCAGGACCTTGTCCACGCCCTCGATGAGGATGATGCGCGCGTCCCGCGGATCGAAGTTCCTGAAGTCGCCATGAAGCGAATGCCGGCTGATTTCCGCCAACGAGCCCGCGAGTTCCACCCCTGTGGGTCCGGCGCCGATGATGACGAAGTTGAGTAACGAGCGGCGAATCTCCGGGTCCGTCTCCCGCTCCGCCAGCTCGAAGGCCACCAGGATCCGCCGGCGAATCGCCAGCGCGTCCTCGATGGACTTCAGGCCGGGGGCGAACTGAGCCCAGGCGTCATTGCCGAAGTAGGAGTGTGTGGCCCCCGTAGCGATGACGAGGTAGTCGTAGTTCAGCTCTCCGTCGGAGAGCAGCACGCGCTTGCCAGCCGTATCCACGCCCGTCACTTCCGCCAGCACCACCGCCACCTGATGGTGCCCCAGCACCGCCCGGAGCGGCGCCGCAATCTCGCTGGGACTCAGCGTCGCCGTGGCGACCTGGTAGAGCAGAGGCTGGAACAGGTGGTGATTCTGCCGGTCCACCATCGTGACGCGCACGGGTGCCTTGTAGAGATGGCGGGCGGCGTAGAGGCCGGCAAAACCACCGCCGAGGATGACCACGTGGGGCAGGTCTTCGCGCTTTGATTTCGGGCTCACGCAGGGAAGGTCATACCCGTCCAGCCCATCTTCAACGCAAAGCGCCATGCGCCATGCCGCCAAGCATGGGCTCCCATGCTTGTTTCTCATCCGACTGTCGGAGTGGCACGCGCACACTCCGCACTTCTGGACACACAGCCACGTACCCGGACACCTGCACTCCCGCCCCTCAGCGGGAGGAGCGGGCGGCACAGGTGTTGCTCATCTGCCTGTCCGCCGCGCTGGCGGCGCCATGACGGCGTCCTTGGAGGCGGCACCCAACACAGCAAGGGCGGCGAGGGAGTGACAGACGCGATGAGCAAGCTGGCGGAGAAGCTGAAGGCGGTGGCGGCGGCGGTAGCGAGCATCGAGAAGCAGTTCGGACGAGGCTCGGTGATGACGTTGGGCGGGGAAGCACGCGAACAGAAGGTCGCCGTCATCCCCTCCGGCTCGGTGGGAGTGGACCGCGCGCTGGGCGTGGGCGGCTATCCCCGGGGCCGTGTGGTGGAGGTCTTCGGGAACGAGTCCTCGGGCAAGACGACGCTCACCCTGCATGCGATTGCACAGGTCCAGGCGGCGGGTGGCGTGGCGGCCTTCATCGACGCGGAGCACGCGCTGGATGTGTCCTACGCGCGAAAGCTGGGCGTCCGTGTGGAGGAGTTGCTCGTATCGCAACCCGACACCGGCGAACAGGCGCTGGAAATCACGGAGCACCTGGTGCGCTCCGGCGCGGTGGACCTCATCGTCGTCGACTCGGTGGCGGCCCTGGTGCCACGGGCCGAAATCGAGGGCGAGATGGGGGACGCGCACATGGGCGTCCAGGCGAGGCTGATGAGTCAGGCGCTGCGCAAGCTGACGGGCGCGGTGAGCCGCTCAGGCACCTGCATCATCTTCATCAACCAGATTCGGATGAAGATTGGCGTGATGTTCGGCAATCCGGAAACCACCACGGGTGGCAATGCGCTGAAGTTCTACGCATCCGTGCGGATGGAGATTCGCCGCACGGGCAACATCAAGGACGGTGATGCCGTCGTGGGCTCGAAGGCGCGCGTGAAGGTGGTGAAGAACAAGGTCGCCCCGCCCTTCCAGGAAGCGGAGTTCGACCTCATGTACGGCAGCGGCATCCACCGCGTGGGGGAAGTGCTCGACCTCGGCGTGGCCACGGGCCTCATCGAGAAGTCGGGGAGCCACTTCAGCCTGCGCGGAGAGCGCATCGGCCAGGGCCGGGAGCGCGCCGCCGAGTGGCTGCGCGAACATCCCGACGTGCTGGAAGCGCTGGGCAAGGAGATTACGGGGACTTCCGCCCTGCCCTCCTCGCCCGCGCCGGTGGAGGCCGCGGCCTAGACGGAGGACGCCAACGCGTCCAGCTCGACCGGGACGGCGAGCTTGCGCTGACCGACATTCAGCACGAGCCCGCCGTCGGGCCCTTCCTCCAGGAGCTGTCCGAGTTGGTACTGCGCGTCGCGCGAGAGGCGCGCCTGGGCCCGCCCCTGCTTCACTCGGCAGGACAACACGCCGTCCGCGTCCAGATGCAGGCTGGCGACGTCCAGCGCCTCGGCGGTGCGGTCGCTCAGGCGCACGGACACCCGCTCATCGGGGGTGACGTCCACTGTCCGGACCTCGTAGGCGGCGCCTTCCACCTGGATGAAGCACCAGTCGTTGCCAATGCGGAGCTGGTAGCGGTCCGCGTCATCCAGCACGAGCGAGGCGTTGAAGAGCTCGATGATCTTGGGATGGAGGATGGGCTCGTCGTCGTGCCACCAGCGCATCCTGGCGTCGAGGCGGATGCCGCTGTCCTCACGGGTGTGCCAGCGCTTGCCGGGAGGCGGCTGTCCAGTGGGTGGTTGCATGACGTCTCTCATCTGCGCGTGGAGCGCGAAGGATTCAAGCCCATGAAACGTAGGGCGCTACCAGTTCCGAACAAGTTCCGTGTAGCCGCGGAAAGCCACGGCTCCCCAGAAGTTCACCAACACGCCAAGCGCCACCGCGGCCATCACCGCCCGATTCCGCAGGGACCAGCCCCCCAATGCGAAGAGCAGGAGGAGGTAGGGCGTGTAGTCGAGGCTGAACCGGAAGCCGAACTGCATGTAACCGGTGTTCTGATAGAAGAGTCCGGGCAGCGCGCACACCGCCACGGTGAGCCACACCGGCCAATGCAGGCGCGGGCGCGTCTTCGGCACCAACAGGAAGACGAGCAGCGGCAGCGTCAGCAGCAGCGTCAGCCCGTGCGGGTCATAGCCCAGCTTCAGCGGAGACAAGGACACCGAGGGCAGCTTGAGGAAGGCCGCCTCCAGGTTTCGTGGCAGGTACTCCCAATTGAAGAGCCCCGTGCGGTCGATGTCCGCGTTGACGCGGTTGTTGAAGAGGTACGCGTGCCCGAACTCGCTCAGCCGGCCGTAGCGGTAGACGTTGTACGCGGCCGCGAGCCCCGCCAGCGGCGCGGCGCCCAACGTGAAGAGGCCCAGCTTCTTCGCGGCGGGCTTCCAGTTTCGCGCCAGGGCCTTGAGCTGCGCCAGGCGAGGCTCCGGCCCGGGACACAGCGCCTCCAGCACGAAGAAGAGCCCCGTGAAGAGCAAGGGCGTCCGCGTGAGCGTCGCCATGGAGAAGAACAGACCCGCGAGCAGCGGACGATGCGCCCGGACGGCGTTTCGCACGTAGAGACAGGTGAGCGCCACACCCATCACCTCGGCGCTGAACCAGACCTCTCCCCGGATGGCGCAGTAGAAGAACAGGGTGCCGAAGGCGAGGATGAGCGCCAAGGCCACGTTCTCGTTGCGGTTGCGCTCCGTCTCCCCTTCCTTCGCCAGGAAGCGCAGCAACGAGAAGAAGAGCGCCACCGCCAGCGCACCGACGATGACTCCGAACGAGGTGTCGTTGAACTGGTAGCCGTGCAGTGCGACGAAGGGCAACATCGCCACCGCGGGGAAGGACGGAAAGCTCACGAACCAGCGGTCCGTTGGGAGCGGGCGTCCGGAGCAACGGACCTTCTCGCCGTTCACCATGCGGACGCAGGCCCAGTCCTCCATGTTGGGCAGCACCTGCGGGTCCACGTCCAGCCGCCCCTCCATCCACGCCTGGGCCTGATAGACGAAGTGAGGCGCGGCGCTCTGGCGCAGGAAGCGCTGGGAGCTGAAGCTGGCGAGCACCACGAAGGCGACCACGAACAGCACCACCTCCACGCGGTAGGCGGACAGCCACACACGCGCGACGTTCAGCGGCAGGCCTCCCGACACGGGGGTGCCCGGTGAGGACGCGGGCGGTGACACCGAAGGCGGGGCGGCTTCGGGCTCGGCGGAAGGGATTGGCGCGCTGGCGGCTGCGGGCCCCGCCTCCTGGTGCGGAGCGACGGGCGCGACAGCGGGCGCTCCTGACGCGGCCGGTTCGGAAGCTCCCGGCTCGGAGGAGGGCGGACGGGGGCGCTTGGACTTGGAACGGCTCATGGGGTAGCGGGCGCGGCGAGCAGGTGCTGCCGCAGCATTTCAAGCGTGTGGGAAGCGGCGAACAGGCGCACGCGGTCGCGGTCGCCGGTGACAGAGATGCGCTCACAGCGGGTGGGCACGCCAGGCGCCGACAGCGCGCAGTACACGGTGCCCACGGGGTCCTCCGGCGTGCCGCCGCCAGGGCCGGCGTATCCCGTCACCGACAGGCCATAGGTCGTGCCACAGGCATCGCGCACGCCCTCCGCCATGGCCTCGGCCGTCTCGCGCGAGACAGCGGTGTGCCGTGCGAGCACGTCGGGAGGAACGCCCACCCATGCGGATTTCATCTTCTCCGAGTACACCACCGCGCCGCCGATGAAGACCTCGCTGGAGCCCGGCACGGCCGTGAGCTGCTGGGCGATGAGGCCGCCGGTGCAGCTCTCCGCCACGGCCAGCGTGGCGCCCGCCCGACGAAGCGTTTCGAGGACCACCGCGGCGTACGCTTCCGAGTCCACACCGAAGAGCTTCGTGCCCAGCATCTGGCGGCACTCCACCTCCACGGCGGCGAGCGCGGCATCCGCCTCCGATTGGGAGGAAGCCTCCGCCATCAGCTTCAGGTGGTTTTCGGGGGCGTGGGTGCGGAAGCCGAACACGATGCGGGGATGCCGGGGTCCCATGGGGGCAACCGCCATGTCGAGCTCCGACTCCGGAATACCCACCGTGCGCAACAGCCGGAAGGCCCGGTAGGTGCGCTCGGGGCGGGCGTCCAGCGTCGCGCGGATCCGCGGCAGCACCTCGCCTTCCAGGAGCGCCTTGAACTCACGGGGCACCCCCGGAAGGAAGAACAACTGGGCGCCACCCAGCTTCATCACGACGAGGGGCGCGGAGCCCTCGGGGTTCCTCACGGGCTCGGAGCCCCGGGGGACGCGGGCCATGCGCAGGGCGCTCGGGTTGGGCGACAGGCCTCGCGCGGCGTAGCGCAGGTGCAGCCAGTCGAGGACCTGGGCATCCTCCTCCAGCGGCACGCCCGCGGCCTCCGCGGCGCATTCGAGGGTGAAGTCGTCCGCCGTGGGCCCCAGGCCCCCCGAAACCACCACCACGTCCGCTCGCGACGCGGCTTCCTTCAGCGCCTGGGTGATGTCCGGCCGCACGTCACCCACCAGGACCACGCGCTCCACCTTGATGCCAAGGTCGAAGAGGCGGGCCTCCAGGTACGTGCTGTTCGTGTCCGTAATGAGGCCGGTGACGAGCTCGTCACCGGTGCACAGCAGCTCGACGCGCATGGGCCGCGCATCCTAGCGGCAGCCGGACGGCTGGGCACGGACCGAAGCGCACTCAAGCCGCAACGCCCCCTGGTCTGGAAGGGGGCCGAGCGAGAAACAGCGTCCTCCAGGTCAGAGGTACGCGGGCCCGTCGTTGCCCTGGCTGGACTCCGCGTCCTCTTCTTCCTCGTCGTCGATGACCGTGGCCACCGCGACCGCGGCCACCGCGCAGGGGGCCGCCCCCTTGCGAGCGGCCAGCCGGCTGCGGACCAGCACCGCCGACTCCACCAGCCCCAGCGCCAGGTAGGCGCCGCAGCACGCCACCAGCACCCAGGCCGGGTGCAACTGCGTGGCGATCACCGTGCCGCCCACCACCACGAGCATGAAGGCCAGCGCGCTCTTCCGGTTGGGCCGCGTGTCCTTGAAGGTGCGGTAGCGCACCGTCGACACCATCAGCAGCGCCAGGCCCGCCACCGCCACCGCCATGGGCACCACGGCGCTCTCGGCCAGGGGTTCCCCTTGCGTCGCCGCATGGTGGGAGATGATGACGGAGACCAGCATTCCGGCCGCCACGGGGATGGGCAGGCCCACGAAGAAGCTGCCACCGCCGCCGTGCGGGTTGCGTGCCGCCAGCACGTTGAAGCGCGCCAGACGCAATGCACCACAGGCCGCGAAGGAGAACGCGATGAACAGCCCCATGAAGCCCAGGGGCTCGAGCGCCCACTTGTACACCAGGAGAGAGGGCGCTGCTCCGAAGGAGATGACGTCCGCCAGACTGTCGAGCTGCACGCCGAAGTCGCTCTGCGTCTTCGTCAGCCGGGCCACCCGGCCATCGAAGCCGTCGAAGAACATGGCGAAGAAGATGGCCAGGGCCGCCTGGTACAGCTGCACCGGTTCGGCGTCCCCCGTGCACAAGGTGATGGCGTAGAAGCCGCAGAAAATGGACGTGACGGTGAAGAGATTCGGCAGCACGAACATCAGTTTCCGCAACTTCATCATTCCCTCGACTTCCTCTGATGGCCGTGACTTCCCGGCGGCAGGACGGCGGGTGAACCGACCTTAGCAGGGTTTTATTTTTGAAGAGGAGGATGCATGGATGCTTCGCGGTGGGTGGTGTGGGTACTGGTCGCCGGGGTCGCACTCGTTCTGTGGAACGTCCTTTGGGTCGTGGCCGTGCGACGATGGTACCGACCCAGGGCGGAGTTGCCCCAGGTCCTCCGCGCCCGCTGCGAGGACGGATGGGAGCTGGTGATTCACGCGCGACGCGCGGCCGTGCGCCGATTCGAGGAGCCCGTGCTGCTGTGCCACGGGCTCGCGGCGAACCGGTTCACCTTCGACTTCGAGCCCCCCTATTCCGTCGCGCACTATCTGACCGAAGCGGGCTTCGACTGCTTCAGCGTCGAGTGGCGCGGCACCGGGCACTCACGCCGGCCGCCTCGAGGTCGGAAGTACACGGACTTCACCATCGACGACCACATCCTCCAGGATGGACCCGCGCTGTTGGAGCTGGCGTTGAAGGAGACGGGTGCGAAATGCGCCTTCTGGCTCGGCCATTCCCTGGGCGGGCTGGTGGGCTACGGCGTCGCGCAAGGCCCGCACGGGGAGAAGCTTGCGGGGTTGCTCGCGCTGGGCGCTCCCGTGCACTTCAAGTCGGAGCCCTTCCTGCGCACGCTCATCTCCATGGGCGTCCGTGCCGCCTGGCCCGCACGCTTCCGGCAGGAGTGGATGAGCGCCAGCCTCGCGCCGTTCCTGGGCTACATCACCCTGCCCCTGTCGGACCTGCTGGTGAACCCCAAGCACATCCCCCCGCGCATCCAGCGGCAGGTCTACGCGAACATGATGTCGTCGATGAGCCGCAAGGTGCTGCTTCAGTTCCAGGACTGGATTGAGCACGACATGTTCCGCTCCTTCGACCGCACGAAGGACTGGCGCGCTGGCATCGCACAGCTCCAGCTTCCGCTGCTCATCATGGGCGGCAGTTCGGACCGGCTGGCCACGCCGGCCAACGTGGAGTCGCAGTTCGCGCTCGCCACCGCGCCCGACCGCACGCTGCATATCTTCGGCACGGACCATGGCGACAAGATGAACTACGGGCACGGGGACCTCATCTTCGGCACCGGCGCGCCGTCGGAGGTCTATCCCGTCATCCGCGAGTGGCTGGAGCGCCATGCCTCCGCCCTGCCCGCCGCCATCACCGCCCCCGCTCCCAACCCAGTGGAAGAAGAGCCTCGCGAGCCGGAGCGCTCCGTCCCGTGAGCATCCAGCGGGAGGGAGCAACCGTTGCTGTCGTGCCGGTTCACTTCGGACTGGCGTGGACACAGCGCGCCGAGAGGCCCCGCGTGTCCTCAGAGCGGAATTTCTTCAGGTACACCTGCGTGGCGCCTTCGCACTCCGCATGGACGAACCCCGTCTCCAGGCCACTCGCGGAGAGGGATTCCACACGCAACTCGCCGTCTCCCAGAGCGCCCAGCGCCGTCGCCGCCCCTTGAATGTCCACGTTGACGGCGTTCATGCGCGCCAGGGTGTCCGATAGCAGGCCCACGTACCCGCAGGTCTCCAGCTTCGCGCCCCGCAGTGACACGCGGGCATTCTGCGCTGTGAGGACACACACCCCCTGTGCATCGCGCACCACGACGCCCTCCACGTCCGCTTCGACCTGACGCAGGTGCAGGCCATCTCCGGTGACACCGTCCGCCGTGTGCACCCGGCGGATGTCCACGTCACGAAGCCGCAGCTTCCCACGCAGCGCCATCACCCCGTACTCGCCGGCGCCGTCCACCCGAACGCCCTGGACGTCCAGGTCCCCGCCCGAGAACTGAAGCCCGCCATAGGCGCCGCTGTCCCGCACCACGATGTCCCGGAGCCGGACGCGTGACATCAGCAGTCCCATTCCGGCCCGAATGGCCCGCACCGACGTGAAGCGGTGCACATCGAGCCTGCGTGCTTGCATGGCGGACACGCCGTACTCGTGCCCCGTCACGGAGACCGCATCCAGGATGAGGGTGCCGTCCATCACCGAGAAAGCCGCCGCCAGCCCACCTTCCGCGGAGGAGCGCCGCACCTCGGCGTACGCACCGTCCACGCCGACTGCTGTCGCGGCACCCGTGAACTGGAGGTCCTCCAACGTGGCCCGCACGTCCGCGCCGCGCAGCCGCACGGCTCGACGGTAGGGGCCGGTGAAGGTGCTTCCCCGGATGTGCGCCTCCACGATGGCTCCGGCATGTCTCGGGCCTTCCTGCTGCGCTCCAGCATCCGTGGCGGCCTCGCTGTCGTGAGGTACGTGCATGGATCCGTCCGTGTTCGACAGCACTTCGGGCTTGGACGAGGCGTCGCGCGGTGCCGATTGCCCGCCACCCTTCGGAGGGGAGGCCCGTCCGCTTTCCAGCAACACCCCCACCATGGCCGCTGGCGCCGCCTCGAACCGGCTGTCCTCCACGTCCAGCCGCCCGGCCTCCACACGCACCGCTCCCGTCACCTGCCCGCTGAAGCCCACCCGCGCCAGCCGGACGTGGCCGCCGTCCGTGACCTCCATCCCCCACAGCCCACCCTGGACGACCAAATCCGACAGCTCCACACTTCCACCCACCCAAATGGCCGTGCGAGCAGCGCCCTCTGCTTGCAGCACCACCCCGGACCCCTGCCCCTCCACCCGAACTCCGGGTGGGATCAGGAAGGGCCCTGTGTAGCGCCCAGGGGCTACCCGCACGGTCAGGACTCCGGGCCGCGCCAGTGCCTCGCCGAGTTGGCGCAGCGGGCGCTCACGCGAGCCGTCGCCAGGCTCCACACCAGCCGCGTCCACCCAGAGGGTGCCAGAGGCCGGGGACGACACGGCTGGTTGCGCCTCGCGATGCGGAGGGCTCCGGCAGGCGCTGGCGAGCAGCAGGATCAAAGGCAGGAAGGTTCGAAAACGCACGCAAGCAAGCATCCTAGCGCCTTCCCGCCGGGGCTCACGCGGCCGCGATCAGACCCCCTTCGCAAGTGATCAATATTCCAAAGACTTTCTTCAAAACACGATCACACACAGCACTTTTCCAATTCACTGCGGATGGGTCGCGATGATGTATCGGAAGCGACTCTCCACACTCTTCCTACGCCCGGTGTTTCAGAGGGCCAACTTTTCGTCTGGAGGCCGATTTTCCGGCCTCAAACCGCGGCCGGCATTGACAGGGAAAAGAGCGATTTGTTACCACCAGCCGGGTTAAAGCACTTCAAGGCCAGACAACGGACGGAGGGGCGTAATGACCAAGGCAGAACTCGTCGAGGTGGTGGCGGCGCAGACACGTCTCACCAAGAAGTCGGCGGCGCAGATCCTCGACATCGTCTTCACCAATATCGGTAAAGCGGTGAAGAAAGACGCCCGCTTCAGCTATCCCGGCTTTGGAACCTGGTCGGTTCGGTCGCGCAAGGCTCGCAAGATTCGCAACCCCCAGACCAACGAGATGATGAAGCTCAAGGCGTCGAAGACGATCGGCTTCCGGCCCGCCAAGGAGCTGAAGAACTCCCTCTAGGCCATCGCCGAGGGATTTCGCTCAGGGGCGCTCACCTGAAAGGGGGCGCCCCTGTTGCATTGCGGGCTAGCGGCTTACGGGCCCACGGGCCACCGACGGCATGGGCTCCGGAGGCGGCTCCGCGTCACCCAGCGCCTCCAGCGGGTCCATGGGCTGGCCGTCACGCCACAGCTCGAAGTGGAGGTGGACGCCGGTGGCCAGCCCTGTCTCCCCGGCCAGCCCCACGGCGTTGCCTCGCTCCAGCACCTCTCCAGGGTCGACCAGCACGCGGGACAGGTGGCTATAGCGCGTCACCCAGCGCCCCTCATGCTGGACCTCCACCTGGAGGCCATGGTCGCCATTGTGGCCCGCACGCAGCACCACGCCCTTGTCCGCCGTGTAGATGGGCTGGCCCTGCGTCGCGGCCAGGTCGACGCCCAGGTGGCGCCGGTGCACGCCTGTCACGGGGTGCCAGCGGTAGCCGAAGAGACTGGTGACGGACACCGGATCCACCGGCCAGGAGAAGCGCGGAAGCGCCTCCTCGGCAGGCTCGGGCGGCTGCTCCAGGCGGCGCAGCTCGGCGGTGCGCAGCGCCAGCCGGCCCACGCGCAACACCACCGCCTCGGCCAGCGGGGCCGGCATATCGCCATAGGTGAAGCCGTCCCGCTCCAGCTCGGCCTCCAGGACGCTCTGGGCCTGCAGCAAATCACCCGAGCCGACGCGCGGCGCCGCGGGGCGCGACAGGAAGCCGTCCAATGCGAAGGTCACCTGCTCCCAATTCTCCACCTGGGCGGCGGGCATCGTCCCGCCTCGCGCCACCTGCTGACGAAGGCCCTGTGCTCGCGACGCGAAGGCGGCGAGCACGGCATGCAGCTCCGGAGCCGTCTCCGGCGCGGGTGGTCGCACTCGGAGGGGCGCGGGCGCTGCATCTGGCGCGCGCGATTGTGACGCCGAGGTGGCGTAGAGTTCCTCGAAACTCATCTTCGGCTCCGCGCCACGGGTAGCGCAGGCACAAGCTGTAACGAAGGCGAGGAGGCTGAGGCGGCGCACGGCGGTGCGAGCCTACCATGGCCCGCCCGGAGCGCTCCTTCCCCACCCCGTGTGCGCGCCCAGAGATGTCCACGGACGCGCGCTTCACCCCAAGGGTGTGCTCAACCCACGGCGCGGCGGATGCGCTGCAGGGCTTCATCGATGTCGGCAGTGGACACATCCAGGTGGGTGACGAGGCGCAGCGTCCGAGGAGCCCCCGCGGGGTTCGTCAGGACCCCGTGCTGCTCCAGCCGCGCCACCATCTCCAGAGCGGACCGGGAGAACTCCGCGAAGACCATGTTGGTCTCCACCCGCGAAGCCTCCACCTTCACGCCGGGCAGCTCCGCCAGCCCTGCGGCCAGCCTGCGGGCGTTCGCATGGTCGTCCGCCAGCCGCTCGACATGGTGCTCCAGTGCATGCAGCGCTGCCGCCGCCAGGATGCCTGCCTGTCGCATGCCACCGCCCAGCCGCTTGCGCAGCCGGCGCGCCTCGCGAATGACGTCCGCGCGCCCCGCCAGGGCCGAGCCCACCGGAGCGCCCAGGCCCTTCGAGAAACACACGGACGTCGTGTCCGTCAGCGCGGCCCAGGCGGACACCGGCACGCCTAGCGCGACACCGGCGTTGAAGAGCCTGGCTCCATCCAGGTGGACGGCCAGCCCCGCCTTGCGCGCCGCTTCCACGACGGCTCGGAAGTGCTCCACCGGCCATACCGAACCACCACCCCGGTTGTGCGTGTTCTCCAGCGACAGCAGGCGCGTACGCGGGTTGTGGATGTTGTCCTCGCGCACGGCCGCGCTCACGTCCTCCGGCGACAGCAGACCGCGCTGTCCTGGCAGCGGCTGCGGCTGCACGCCCCACAAGGCGGGCACCGCGCCCCCTTCGTAGTGGAGGATGTGGCTGCCTGCCTCGGTGAGCACCTCGTCGCCCGCCCGGCAATGCGCGCCGATGGCCAACTGGTTGGCCTGCGTCCCCGAGGGCACGAAGACGGCGGCCTCCAGGCCGAGCCGCTCGGCCACTCGTGCCTCCAGACGGAGCACGGTGGGGTCTTCACCGTAAACGTCATCCCCCACTTCGGCTTCGGCGATGGCGCGCCGCATGGCGGCCGTTGGCTGAGTGACGGTGTCGGAACGGAAGTCGATGCGCTTCATGAATCTCCCCGAATGGGTGCGTCCAACCGGTGCTTGGGCTCGCAGCCGGTGTGACATACAACGGCGCCGTGCCTGGACGTGAGACAGTCGCCGAGAAGCGAAAGCGCGCGTTGCTGGTGATGGACCGCCTGGCCGCGGACATGCCGGATGCCCGCATCGAGCTGGACTATCGGACGCCCCTGGAACTGCTGGTGGCTGTCATCCTCTCCGCGCAGTGCACGGACAAGCGCGTCAACATGGTGACGCCGGCCCTCTTCCAGCGCTTCTCCAACGCCCAGGCCTATGCGGAAGCAGAACCGTCGGACGTGGAGCCCTTCATCCGCACCTGCGGCTTGTACCGCGCCAAGGCGAAGAACATCGTCGCGGCCGCGCGGTCGCTGGTGCAGGAGCACGCCGGGCAGGTTCCCTTGAAGCGGGACGCGCTGGAGAAGCTGCCAGGCGTGGGCCGCAAGACGGCGGGCGTGGTGTGCATCCACCTGGGAGGCGACGTGGCCTTCCCCGTGGACACGCACGTGAAGCGGCTCGCCTTCCGGCTCGGGTTCACCACGAAGGCGGACCCGGACAAGGTGGAAGCAGACATGCAGGCCGTGCTGCCGTCGGAGCGGTGGGCCCTGGGCCACCAGCTCCTGGTGTGGCACGGGCGGCGGACCTGCTTTGCCCGCTCGCCCGCGTGTGAGCGCTGCGTCGTCGCGGACCTGTGCCCGAAGAAGGGCGTGAAGGTCCAGAAGGACGCCGGCGCTACGGAGACGCCGGCGCGCTCGCCTCGCGCTCGCGCGAAGTCTTGAGGCGCTTCATCCGCTTGCGGATGAACTCGCGCTTCAGGGACGAGATGTGGTCCACGAAGACGGTGCCGTTGAGGTGGTCCGTCTCGTGCTGCACCGCGATGGACAGCAGCCCGTCACAGCGCAGCGTCTGCTCCTGACCGTCCGGGTCCAGGAACTTCACGGTGACCACGGCGGCCCGGTCGACATCCGCGGCCTCGCCAGGGATGGACAGGCAACCCTCGTTGTAGGTCGTGTCGCCTTCCATGGCGATGATCTCCGGATTGATCATCGCAATGGGCTTCAGCTCCGGCTGGCTGTGCGTGGTGTCCAGCACGATGACGCGCTGGAGCACGCCGATTTGCGGGGCGGCCAGGCCCACGCCTTCAGCGGAGTACATCGTTTCGAACATGTCCTTCACCAGCGTGCGGGTGGAGTCATCCACCTTCGCCACCGGCTTGGCCTTCTGTTTCAGGACAGGGTCGGGCCAGATGAGGATCTCACGGACCATGGACGCCGTCTTAATCTCACCGGAGCGGACGGGCAACCGCCCCGGGTGGGCCGCCCTGCACTCCCGGGAGGCCGTCCGTCCGACGGGCGTCAGTCGAGCAGGCTCCGGGCGTACTCCGCGCGCAGCCGGTCGTCTCCCAGGGCCTGGGCGGCCTCGGCGAGCACGGTGCGAATCTGCTGCGCACGGTGCTGGAGCGCCGGGTCGGGATGCCCCGCGAAACGCAGCGGGTGGAACTCGGCGGCCAGCAGCTCGTAGGCGCGTTTGACCTCCTCGCCCCCCGCCGAGCGGGCCAGCCCCAGCACCGCGAAGTAGTCCGCGTCCTGGATCTCCTCGAACTTGGCTTCCAGGCGCCGGACGTCCAGCTCCGGCGGCAGGTCACCCGCGTCTTCATCCGTGGCGGGCTCCAGCGAGACGAGCCCCAGCGTCCGCGCCACCGCGAGCGACTTCAAGGCCGAGTCCTGCGGCAGCCCCGCGCCCAGGAGCAGCGCCTCCAGCGTGTGCTCTCCGTCCACCTGGGACAGGAGCTGGAGGTCCCGCGAAGGCAGGCCGAAGTCATCCGGGGCCAGGTGGATGTCGCCACGGGTGACGCGCGCGCGCAGGCTCCCGGCGGCCTCCAGCAAGGATTCGGAGGTGAGGGTATTGCGCAGTGCCTCGGCCAACAGGTGCAGCGGCGGACGCGTGGCGGCGGCGAGCGCCACCTCGTGCGGCGCCGGCTCCGGCACCAGGCGGTAGAGCGTCGAGGGCTCCGCCAGCGCGTCCAGGAAGACCTGCTCGGTGTAGCGCTGGACCAGGGGCACGGCTTCGGACTCCCGCAGGTAGCCCCGGCCCCGCAGTGCGTCCAGCAGCGCGGCCGTGGTGGCGCTGCGCACCAGCCGCAGCTCGCCTTCCTGCCGCGCGTCGATGAGCCCGTCTGCGCGGGCCCGGTCGACCAACGTCTCCCCCTGCGCGGAGGAGACGGCGCCCACAAGCGCCCCGTCCCGCAGCCAGAGGACGCGCAGGGCGTTCATCACCTTCAGCTCCAACCGCATCTCCATGCGGGCCTCACAGAGCCGGAGCACCAGCTTGGTCAGGCCGTCCTGGGTGACGCTGCCACTGCGGGCCACGGCCAGCTCGGGTCTGCCGGGAGGTGCTTCCAGGGGCAGCATGGATGCCCGGGCCTGGGCGGCGGCGTCCTCCGCGTCTCGGAGCGCGCGCTCCTCCAGCTCCAGGCGCTCGCGTTCGGAGCGGGCCCGCTGTTCGGCGGACTCGGTGCGCAGCGCCTCCAGGGATTGCTCGAGGGACTCGCGTGCTTCACGCTCTTTCGCCAGGTTCTCTCGGGACTGCTGGTACTCCAGGCGGAGCTCGGCGAGTTCCTCGGAGATTCTGGTGTTCTCCGCGAGGAGCCGGGACTCGGACTCGCTGCGGGCGCGGGACTCTTCTTCGAGCCGGGATTCCAGCGTCGTGCGCTGCGTTGCCTCCGCGTCCAGGCGGACTTCGAGGGCCGTTCGGTGGCGGCCTTCGGCCTTCGCGCGGGCGGTCGCTTCGGCTTCGGCCTGTGCGGATTGCTGGACGCGAGCTTCGGCCTCGGCGCGGCGCTTCGCCTCGGCTTCGGCTCGGGCTTCCGCCTCCTCGGCGGACTTCAGGGCAGCTTCGGCGCGGGCTTCCGCTTCGCGCCGTGCCTGGGACTCGGCTTCGGCCTGGGCGGCGGCGGTGACGCGGTGTTCTTCTTCCGTTCGGGCGCGTGCCTTCTCGGCGGCGAGGGACTCTCCTTCTCGCCGGGCCTGTGCTTCTGCTTCGGCGCGCTGCTGGGCCTCCTGCTCGGCGCGAGATTCCGCTTCAGCGCGGGCCTGCGCTTCGCGCTCGGCGCGGGCTTCGGCTTCGGCGCGGGCCTGCGCTTCACGTTCGGCTCGGGCTTCGGCTTCGGCGCGGCGCTCCGCCTCCGCGGTAGCCTGTGCTTCCGCCTTCTCGCGAGCCTGGGTCTCCGCCTTCGCGAGCACCTCGGCTTCGGCGCGCAATGTGGCCTCGTGCTCGGCACGCGCCTCGGCGGCGGCTCGGGCCTCGGACTCACGGGAAGCACGCGTGTCCGCATCGGTTCGCGAGGACGCCTCGCTCTCCGCACGGACTTCGATTGCCGCACGCAACTTCGCCTCGCGCTCGGCGCGGGCCTCTATTTCGGACCGTGCGGCGACCTCTGCTTCGGCGCGGGCCTCGGCTGCGGCTCGTGCCTCGGACTCGATTGCCGCGCGGGCTTCGGCTTCGCGTCGCGCGACGGCCTCGCTTTCGGCTCGGGCCTCCGCGGCTTGCAATGCGGCTACTGCGCTCTCAGCTCGGGCTTCGGCTTCTTTCAGCGCAGCCGTCGCGCTCTCAGCTCGGGCTTCGGCTTCTTTCAGCGCAGCCGCCGCGCCCTCAGCTCGGGCCTCCGCTTCTTGCAATGCGGCTTCTGCGCCCTCAGCTCGGGCCTCGGCTTCTTTCAGCGCAGCTGTCGCGCGCTCAGCGCGGGCTTCGGCCTCAAGTCGTGCAGCGGCGTCTTGCTCCGCTCGGGCTTCGGCCTCCGCCCGGGCCGCAGCCTCGCGGTCAGCCTGAGCCTCTGCGTTTGCACGTAGCTCCGCTTCTTGCTGAGCCCGGGCTTCCGCCTTCTCCGCGCGGGCCTCTGCGTTTGCGCGGGCCTCCGCTTCCTGTCCGGTGCGCGCATCAGACTCGGAGGTGACGCGGGCTTCCGCCGTCTGGCGAGCCAACGCCTCGGCTTCAGCACGCGCTTCAGCTTCCACGCGCGCCGTTGCCTCAACCTCGGCCCGGGCTTCTGCCTCGGCACGCGCCGTTGCTTCAAACTCGGCCCGGGCTTCTGCCTCGGCACGCGCCGTTGCTTCAATCTCTGCTCGGGCCTCGGCCTCGGCACGCGCCGTGGCGATGGACTCCAGACGCGCCTCGGCGTCCACGCGAGCCGCGGACTCAATCTCCGCCCGGGCATCCGCCTCAGCCAGAGCCGTCGCGACCGATTCCATCCGAGCATCGGCGTCGGCGCGCGCCGTTGCCTCAATCTCCGCTCGCGCGGAGGCCTCGGCAAGCGCCGCCTCCGCTGACGCCAGCCGTGCTTCGGCATCCACACGGGCCGCGGATTCAATCTCGGCTCGGGCCTCGGCCTCGGCCAGCGCCGTGGCTACGGACTCCGCACGGGCGCCCGCACCGAGCTCCGCCTGCACACGCGCCTCGGCGTCTGCCAGGGCCCGAGCAATCAGTTCCGATTGGGCTTCCGCCTCCGCCAACGCACGCGCCGCCAGCTCCGCGCGAGCCTCTGCCTCCGCCTGGGCACGCGCCGCCAGCTCCGCGCGGGCCTCTACTTCCTCAAGGGCTCGCGACAGGCGCTGCGCACGCGTGTCCGCTTCGAGCCGCGACTGGGCCTCCACCTCGGCGCGGACCTCCGCGGCCTCGCGGGCACGGGCCTCCGCGTCGATGCGCGCTTCCGACACCGAGGTCAGGTCCTCGGCGGACTCGACCCGGCGCTCCGCGGCCTGACGCGCCTTGGACTCCGACTCGGCGCGAACCTCCGAAACGACGCGCCCCGCGGCCTCCGACTCCAGGCGCGCTTCGAGCTCCTGCAAGGCCTGCGTGCTCGCCGCGGCGCGAAGCTCCGCTGCCTCACGGGCCTGCGTCTCGGCCTCCACGCGGGCCTCCGCGTCGATGGCCCGCAGCTCCGCCTCCGCGCAGGCATCCTCGAACCGGCGGACCTGGGCCTCGACCTCGGCGGTGAGCGTCTCCGCTTCCTCGCGGAGCCGGACTTGCGCTTCCAGCTCCTCGCGCAGCGCCGCGAGGTCGCCAGTCTCCTGCGCATCGCCCGCCAGGGCCGCCCTGGCGGCGCCCCTGGACGAAGGCGACTCCCGCTGACGGAGCCCTTCCAGCGCCGCTTCGGCTTCCGCCCGCAGCAAGGACTCCCGCGAGCGCTCCTCTTCTTCCGCCGCGAGCCGATCCTGGAGCCCCTGGACCTGCTGCTCGAGTTCGCGGCGCAGCGCGGCTTCCCGCTCCAGCGCCTCGGTGACAGAGCTCACACGCGAGTGAGCTTCCTCGAGCTGACGCTCCGCCTCCTCCTGCTGGGCCTGCCACTGCGCCATCAGCGCGGGGACCGCGAAGCCTCCGGCGCCCGGGGCAGGCGTCTCGACGACGGGCGGCGCCTCTGGCGCGGGGCTCGACGCCTCCGCATCCGAGTCGAACCAATCCTCCCCGATGCTGCGAGGCTCCTCCTTCGGCGTCTCGGTAGACTCCTCGTCGAACCAGTCATCCCCCACGCCCGACGCCTGCGGCGCCTCGTCATCCCGGGACTGGGCTGACGCGGCTTGCAGCTCCGCCTCCAGCAACTCCCAGTTGGACGCGGAGACCGCCGCCGCGTCCGGCTCCTCAGCGGCCTGTCCCGGCTCCGGCGTGCCCGCGGGCTCACCGAGCGCCGCCTCCGTACCCCACGTGTCTTCCGTCTCCGATGACGGCGCTTGCGGCTCGGCGTCCGCCGCCTGCTCGGGCTCCGTGGACGGCGCCTCACCGGATACAT
>NZ_VHLB01000089.1:0-36232 GCF_006547365.1 Myxococcus sp. AB056
GGGGCAGGAGAAGCGGGTGGAGGCGTACGTAGTGGCGCCGGGAGGAGAGGGAGGGGCGCTGAAGGAATACGTGAGGCAGAAGCTGCCGGAGTACATGGTGCCGTCGGTGGTGGTGGTGCTGGAGGCACTGCCGCTGACACCCAACGGCAAGGTCGACCGCAAGGCATTGGCTGCTACAGACCTGCGGTCGCGCGTTGCCATCGAGGCCTTCGTCGCGCCGCGCACGGAAGCCGAGCACGCGCTGGCGGGCATCTTCTCGGAGGTGCTGGGCGTGCCACGTGTCGGTCTTGATGACGACTTCTTCGAATTGGGAGGCCACTCGTTGTTGGCAACCCAGGTCGTGGCGCGTGTCCGTACATCGCTGGGCGTGGACATGCCGCTGCGCGCGCTCTTCGAGGCGCCCACGGTGTTGCGCCTCGCGGTCTGGTTGCAAGGCTCGGAAACGGGAGGGGCCGTGCGTGACTGTGTGGCATTGCAGCCCGATGGTGCCGGCACGCCTGTGTTCTTCGTGCACGCCGTCGGCGGCGCGGTGGGGCCGTATCGTGCGCTGGCTCGGTGCATGGGACGCGAGCGGCCTCTCTACGGCTTTCAGGCTGCGGGGCTCGATGGACGCGAGCCTCCTCTGGAGCAGGTGGAGGCGCTCGCCCGCCGCTACGTTGAAGCAATGCGCGAGCGTCAGCCCGAGGGCCCCTATGTGTTGGGCGGCTGGTCCCTGGGGGGCGTGGTGGCTTTCGAGATGGCGCGAGAGCTGGAGCGTCTGGGGCAGTCCGTGGCGCTCCTGGTGTTGCTGGATAGCTTCGCTCCCGACGAGAACGCGCCTACGCGGGAACCCGATGCGGCGTTGCTGCTCGCGGGAATGGCCATGGACCTGGCACGGACGGCAGGTGCCGAGTCCACCCTGCGTCCGGAGGCGCTCTCGGGCCTGACCGAAGAGGAGCAGCTCGCCGGCCTCGTCGAGCATGCGCGACAGGCAGGGTGGCTGCCTCCCGAGGTCGAGGCGTCAACGCTCCGCGCCTGGCGTGATGTGACTCGCGCGAACCTGCGGGCGTTGGCGGCCTACCGTCCTGGTCCCGTTCGGTGCCCCGTGTTGTTGCTGCGTGCGAAGGATGCGCAACGCTCCCAGGCGGTGGAGCCGTCCCACGGGTGGGCCCGCTGGGGGCTGTCGGGCCTCACCGTGGAGGACGTTCCGGGAGACCACTACAGTGTGCTCAGGGAGCCGCGGGTGGAGACGCTGGCGCGCCGCCTTGTCGAACACGTCGGCGCCGCCACTGGGCGGCACGATGCGGCGGGGCAGCAACGCGAGGGCTGAGCGAGGACTCCGCCTGAATGGCAGAGCCATGATGCCCGCTCACCAATGAATGGCGAGCCATCCACCAAGAGGTCCGGTGGATGGCCGGGGGCATGTCACGGGACGCTGCGGCTCGGGTTCAGCGGGGACGGGTTGTGCGTGGCTGGGGGGACGCTTCGGGCGCGAGCGCATCCACGAGTCCCTGGGCCACGGCGGCGGCGAAGGCTTCCAGCGTCCGCTGCTCGCGCCACCGTGCGACCTCCTCGAAGTCGAGCGCATGGTGGGTCTCGATGATGACGGAGGGGATGCGCGGCTTTCGAAGTACGAAGATCTGCCTGTGTGTGGGCTCTCGGGCCACGAACACGCCAGGCTGGGCGGTGTCGATGGCGTAGAGACCCTCGTAGTCCACGCCGTCATAGGGCGGGAAGCCCGCCTGGCCCAGCCTGCGCGCCAGGGCGCGGGCCAGTCCCGCGCGTCCAGTCTGGAGGAGCGCGGTGGCTTCCGCGGACTCGGACCAGAGCACGGTGAAGCCAGGGGCGGAGTCCTGCCGGTTGCACTCCTGGTCCGGATTTGGAGACCATGGCGTGGCGGTGCCTCGCGAGTCGGAGTGCAGGCTGAGCATGGCATGGGCGCGCCACCGCTCGGCGGCGGTGACGCGGGTGGGATAGGGGACGCGCTCGCCCGGCCTGCGACTCAGGCGCACCTGGAAGTGGCCGGTTGCCTCCAGCCGCTTCGCCAGGTCTTCCGCCACTCGGAGGGTAAAGGTCTCCTCGTCCTCGCAGGTGACGCCTTTGTTGCCGGTGTTCCCCTCCGCGCCGTGCCCCGCGTCCAGGTAGATGCGTCGCTTTCCAAAGTCCTTGGGGAAGCGCACCTCGGAAACGGTGAGGGGCGCGCCCGGAGCGGGCCATGTGGGAGAGGCAGCGACAGTGGTGGGCTCGGAAGAGGCAGCGGGCCTTGCCCACAGGGCGAGTCCCAGTCCCAGCAGCAGAAAGGTCTTCGGCATGGTGATTGAAATGCCCAAGAAAGGATCGTCGCTGCGTAGTCTCCCTTGTTGATGGGGTGGTGTGGAAGCCCACGTCGCGGTCTTATTCGACTCACTGAGTAGAACAACTCCTCATGAACCTGCGTCGGACTGGCATGCGAGTGTCTTCAACCGAGGGGGAAGGGTACAGGGCATGAAGACGATGCTGCTAGGTCTGTTGGTGGCCGCCGCTGGGGGAGAGCCGCCGCCGGCATACGTGCTGGGTTCCTCGGTGAATCTGCGGAAGGAAGCCGGCAAGACGGCGGAGGTCCTCCAGAAGCTGCCCATCGGGACGGAGTGCCGAACGCTGGAGTCACTCGAGGGGGGCTGGGCCCGGGTGCGCTGCGGAGAGGCGGAAGGCTTCGTGATGGGGGCGTTTCTGGGCCCCGAGAAGCCGTCGGTGGAGAAGCTCGCCGCGGAGGCCAAGGACCCGAAGCGGACGTTGCTGCAGCGAGAGGAGAGCGCCCTGCGTGCCGCCACGTTGGCTCCGGAGGACGCCGGCCTCCAGAAAGAGCTGGCGACGTTGTTCTTCGAGCGCAACCTGGAGGCCGTCGCGCGGCTGAAGAAGCCGAGCCAGCGGAGGCCGTTCGAGTTTGACTGCATGGTGGATGATCCCGAACGCTGTCTGAGAAGCACCAGTACGAGCTATGTTGATGGTGTCAAGGTTCGGGTGGAGATGAGAAGTGGGCTGTTCGTCATTGCCTTCGGCTCGGCCGACATTCTGACTGTCTATCGTGGGCGATTCCGATTCGACAACAGGCGTTTCGAAGAAACAGCGAAAGTACAGGTCAAGGGCGAGGTGTTGGAACAAGTCAGTTCGCCATTGACATCAGTGCTGGACAAGGCGCTGTTCTCTGGTGTCAGCGTATCTTCGGATGTTTATTCGAGACCTTCGTTCGGGCAATACGTTCTGGATGATGCTGAACTGGCCTTCTTTCGCTCGATTCCTAGCAAGTGGGCACTGTTATCGATGAAGGCGGAGGATGGCATTCCTCGGATGCGGTGGGATGCCTGCATGAAGCGCCCCTATCGCCTTGTCTTCGATCCGGACATTCACGGGCGCGTCCTCGTCATGATCGAAAGTGAGGGCGGGGGCTTGGAGTTTCTATGGGTTGCTGCTGTGTCGAAGAATGAAAATACACTTCGACTGACACTCGCGGATATCGACGGCGAGAAGACACGGCAGGAAAGCTTCAGGCTTCCAGATGCTGGTGGCGATATCGCATACCTGGGAGAGCTGGCGTGCACGCATGTATTTCAGAAGTACCCCGACCTCGGAGGGGAGTGTCTGGAGGGCGGGCCGTAGTAGTGCTCCAGTGCCAGGGGAGGCACTGAGGCGGAGCGACTGAACGTACTCGTGGGGGAGCGAGTCGTGTCTATACAGAGTTTGTATCGTGCTGTCTGGCAATATGAACTGCCAGAGTTGTTGTTGTCCGCGTTGGATGAATATCATATCCTGAAAGTTCCTCTCCTGGGACAGCACTATTCGGGAGGACCATCCGACTGGTGTGGGCGGACTGCCAGTGCAATGGCATATAATTATTATCAGGTGGTGCAGGGTGGTGGCTTTGTCTCGAGGTTCATCACCCATTGGGATGGAGGGAAGCCGGGGCACTTCGTGGACCTGAGATATCCAGGAGGGCAGCGAGCCTTTCATCGAAAGCCGAAAGGTCAGCCATACGGGATCAACCTGGAGGGATATTCAGTCTCAAACCGCTGGGCGAAACGGCGGAAGGCGCCCAACGTTGTTCCGCCGAAGTTCGATGAGGCTGATGAAGATTTCAGTGCGTCCGCGGTACTTGCTATGGCGTACTCGCATGTGTTGCCGTACTCGCTCCAGGAGCGACGAAGAATCGCAGCGAGGATTGTGAACGATCCTCGGCTCATCGAAGACAAGCTGTCGCTGATTCTCAAGGCGCTCGCGGCCAACAATCCGGTCATTTTTTATTCAGGATTTTCCGTTGCGAGAGATGCGCCCATTCATCTCATTCTGATTGTCGGATTCGCTTGGTTGGAGGACCGAACCGGCAGGCACCTTTGGTTGGTGGTCGCGGACCCGGCAACGCAGAACAACAAGGTTGGGGCCCAGAAGGGGACCCATCTCTTCTTTCCTCCTGATCCTGGCTCTCGGGAGGGCACGGACCTGGAGGCGCTTGCCAAGAAGCAAGTCACGGGTGAGCACGATCTCATCCGGGTGCGCAGGGGCGACTGGGCGAATGCGCAGGCGTCCGTAGTCCTGATTCGTGCCCGCAAGCTGTTCGAGGAGAACACCTATAGCGCGGTGCCTGACGACTTGTTCATGGACTACCGCCACGACGAGCACAAGGGTGGAGCCTTTCTCTACTCGCTCCGTCCTACCGTCGTCCCGGCTGGTTTTCTCGAAACCAACGTGATGCGCACGGTCGCGTATCCGTTCGACCACGGGGATACCCGCTTCCGGCCCATCAACTGTTATGCCCTCACGGAGACGGAGATGCCGCCCGGTGGGCTCTTCCCATTGGGAATGCGCCGGAATCTTCATTCGGGAATCCATCTGCCTGCGTCGCATTTCTCGGCGCGAGAGGGGACGACGAGCTCCGCAGCCGGGTCCGGCGTGCGAGAGGTTCGCTGCTTTGCCCCAGGTTACGTGGTGGCCGTCCGGCTGGCCCATGGCCTGCCTGCTCCCCTCGAAGAAAAGGAGCGTGTCGAGACGGGACCCGAGGCGCACGAGTTGGCCCGGGAATTCACGGGCAACCACAACTCCTTCGTCCTCGTCCGGCACGATGTCGAAGAGGTAGCGAAGACGGAGGGGCAGCCGCCGCGGCGTTTTACGTTCTACAGCCTCTACATGCACCTCGTTCCTCCGGACTGGAAGGACCCGGACACATACCGGAACGTGGACTGGTTGAAGCTGCTCGTGCGGCGCCACGGCGCGCTGACGGTGGTTGATCCGGCGCATGAGGCGTTTCGCCAGACACGGTGGTTGCAGGAAGCCCTGCCGGAGGCGGGAGCGGATGTCGTCGAGAAGAAGGGGGGAAGCTACTCCGTCGTGGGGACGGGATTGGGCGTGCCCGAGACACTGCGCCTGGGAGAGGCACAGGGGGATGATGTCCGAGCGCTCTGGAGGCCGGCGGACCAGGACCTGACGGGGATTCATGAAGCACTGCGCGAGGGGCGGATGGTGACGCTGCGTCACCCCTTGCTCAAACTGGAGGCTGGCGCGGTCCTTGGCTACGTCGACAGCAGGAGCAAGGCCATTGGGGATGGCTTCGTCCACTGGGAAATCCTGGCGCCCTCCGAGCCAGGGCAGCTCAAGGACTTCCTCGACTTCGCGAAGGACACGTTGGGGCTGGGCGACTTCTTCAAGGTCTTCGAGGAAGCAGACCAGAACAACTTCTTCGACCCGTCGAAGGGAGAACTCGACGCGCTGATGAAGCTGGCGCCCAAGTCGATTCACGCTGCGGGGAACCCCGAAGAGGAGTGCCTCGCTCGCTTCGAGCAGACGTATCACCACGGCGCGCTCAAGGAGATTCTTCGCTCACCTCGCGCGCTCGCGTTCTCGTCCGATGATGCGCCTGGTGATGCCGGCGAGCCTTCGTTTCCCGCGGAGCTTGTCATCACCAACTACAAGGACGCGCTCCCTGAGGGGACCTACTGGCTCAAGTTGACCTTCGAGCCTCCTTTGGGCGAACGGTACGTCGCTTACGATGGAAAACAGAGCCGTCTCAACGTGCGCTTGCCGGCTGGGGCTCGACGAATCTTCGTGGAGCCGGCCGACGGCTCCGGCTTTCTGCTGCAGGTGGGCGGCGGTGCTCAGGATGCACTCGAGCAGGAACTCCAGCACTTCAAGAGGCTGGCATCCGTCCGTTGGCGAAACGTGGTGCTCAGGCATCTGAACGAGTGGTTGCCGGAGAGCATCGTCGTTCAGGTGATGAAGCATCTGGAGATTCACGGTCAGCTTCGAATGGGGAGCCAGATCGCCGACATCCAGCAGCCGGACGAGGCCAAGAGGCTGCTGGGACGCTACGCGGAGGCAGTCGGATTCTGGGCCCACCCGGAGGAAGTACCCTTCCTCGGGCCCGTGGGGGACAACGGTGGCAAGAAGGCGCTTTTCGCAGCGGCGCCTGACGTCGACCAATTGCCCGCGAAGGGGCTGGTCGACAACCCGCACCCAGTCACCTTCGCCTGGCTCCTGATGCTCATGGTCCGGCATGGTCTCGTCCGGTTCTCGGACCTGCCGGCTTGGCGCCCGAGCAACTCGAAGGACGTGATCGCGGTGGGGTGGCTCCCGGCACGAAGCGCTCATCCCGCATACCGGGTGGGGGAACTCCTGGACGTGGGGGCCGTGGTGCGCGGGAGCGGAGACGACGAGGTGGAACTGCATGTGCTGCATGAGGGCACACGCTGCTTCATCGCGAGCGGAAGTTGCGCCGAGGGTGCTTTCTTCGCGCAGGTGGAGTTGCCGGGTTGGGGGGCCTGCACGCTCGACATGCCGGGTGCCCGGCTTGTGGGAACCGCGACATTGGAGGTGCTCCCGCCGGTGTTGCTGGGTGGGCGCGAGTCGGCGGAGGTTCCTGGGAGCCAGGTTGTTTCCTCGGCTCGTTACGCTCCCGAGTCTCACAAGGATGGAACGTTCTCCTGGCGTATTCCCTTCAGGGAGAACTGCCCAAAGCTTCTTCGGGGTTGGGTGCTTCTGAGCGCATGGGCAAAGGCCACGAAACAGGAAGGGCTGCACCCGGAGGCACCTGCGTTCGAGCTGGCCCGTGTGGCCATCCCCGTACAGGGGCGGGAGGACTCGGCGTTCAATGAGGCCTCCGGACTCCGCGTCGTTGACGGCTTCATTCAAAAGGGGGCGCTCAAGAAGCTGGAAACGTATGTGACGCGGCACTTCACCTACCGCGCCTTCTTGAAGGCCGCTGCTTCCAAGGCAGAGCCTCCGTTGGCCTGGGCGCTCGTGGAGGCGGTGGAGCGTGTCCAGTGCGCGTATTCAGAGAAGCAGTTGCTGGCGTTGTCCGCGCTGGCCGAGGACGGATTGTCCATCGTGCTCACGGCCACGAATGCCCGGCGGTTGAAGGATGCCGCCGAGAAGGTTCGAGAGGATGGCTGGTTCACCGCCTTGGAGGACGCGGCCAAGGGGGCGATTCGCGTCCGAGTCCCAGCGCCAGCGGAGGGACGTCATCCTGGTGAGCTTGTCATCCGGTTCGACGCCAGCGCTGCTTTCTCGGAGCTGCGGAAGGGCATCCCAGGTACCCATGAGGTCCATGTGAAGTTCGGCGCGTTCTTCTCGAACGGGGGAAGCGCACGGGACTCGCGTCTGGTGACGGCGGATACGCTGGGGAGCCGGTGTGAACCTGTGACGCTCGACGCGCTGCGGAGCGGCGCCAAAGCGGGGGCGCTGGAGGTGTGGTCCACCGAGGTGTCGGAGGTCCTTCACATCCCTTCGCTCGAAGCGCCCAAGGTCTTCGTCACCGCCCGGGGGATTCAGCTTTCCTCGCGGTTGCTGGGTGGAAATCGGACCTTCTGGGAGAAGGCTCGACCCATCATCAAGGTGGGCCACAGTTCCCTCGATGAAGCCGCCGCACGTCAGTCCGTCATCCAGAATGGGTGCGTGGTGCGGACCTTCGGGTTCGAGGATGCGCAGGTTCAGGGGCGAATTCTCATCCCGACCGCTGAGGTGGTGAACAAGCATGTGCCCCTGGGGCACGAACGGATCGACGTCCAGCCCGCGAAGGGCCGTGCTTACACCATGCAGCGCAACGCCAGGCTTGAAGCTCGGTCTCACTACCATGATGCCTTCAGCCTGAAGGTCGCCGTCATGACGGAGGCCGTCCCGGTGAGCAGACCCTTCCGATTGGAACTCGCCAGTCCGTCGCTGCCAGGCGGCCCGCCCGGGCTTCCGCTGAAGCTCAAGAAGGGCAGCGTTGTCTACAAACCAGAACGCCAAGGGCAAGGTCTGACGGACGTGGAAGGGGCGCTCCATGCGGACGTGGACCTCAATGACGTCGAGGCCGCGTTGGAGGGCGCCAGGGAATACGTGCTCCGTGTCGTCCCGATTCATCAGAACGACGCGGATCTTGCTCGGGAGCTGAAGCTCTCGTTGCCCGAGCGGATCGTGCCCCGAGTACACGACGACGTGCGGATTCGCCCCAATCTGTGGTGGTGGTCAGACGACCTGGGGGCCGTGCCCATGAAGGGGGAAGGGTGATGGCGGACACAGCCGTTGCTTCACAGTCACATGCTGGCGGCGAGCGCTTCGAACTCCGGCGTGAACCGGGAGCCGAGGGCGTCTTCTATCTCGTCGCGGTGGCTCCCACGGAGCTCAAGCTCTCCCTGAAGAGCCACCGGGCCGTTCAGGACAGGATTGCCTTCATCCTGGAGGGAACGCACAAGAACCTGCCGGCAGACACGGTCTGCAGCGTTCTGATCAAGACGCACGCGCGTGGGATGCCAGCGCGGGAGTACACGCTGGTCAACGTCCCACTGCGTGTCAATGGCAGGTCATGCACGTTGGAGTTCGAGGCGGACATCTACGAGGCGAGCTTCTTCGGCCGGGGCCACGCGGAGATGATCGTCGTCCCCGACTTCCCCTTCGCGCAGGAATGCTGCCTCGAAAAGCCCTTCGAGTTCGACATCCCCCTGGGGCTCAGGGGGCTCGACCTGAGCGTCCCTGTCCTGTTTGGCCGGCGGTTCCATTTGAAGCCGGAGATGGATGCACGTTTTACCGGCGCGACGCTTCGGCTCTCCATCTACCACTCCGTGGAGCCGAAGCGCGGCGTGGCGCCGAGGATGGCTTCAGAGGAACAGCGCTATGCCGCGCTGGAATGGGGCGCTTCCGACTTGGGCGCGAAGGATTGGCGAGTTGGCTGCGCCTGGAGTGGGGACGGTCTCCGATTGCCATGGCGTGAGCCCATTCAGGGCGAGTACGCCTTCGACCTGCGGCTCGAAGTGCTCCGAGACATCGAGGGGGAGACGCGGCCCTACGTGGTGTGGGATCTGCCAAGGGCATGCGTGTGCCCGAAGCCGAAGCTGACGGGGTTCGAATTCAAGCACCACGCGGTCACCGCGACGGTGGAGCATCTGGAGCCGGATTTCGAGCTCCCCCTGGAGCTGACCCACTGGCGGTACGAGGCTCAGACGCGAGGAGAGGCCCTGTCCTTCACCCTGATGGACCCCGTCTCGCGGCCGGTGTTGGTGAACGCCAACGAGAGGGGCCTGTTCCTACGGCAGTTTCTCGACGCTGAGGACTGGTTGCGCCGGAAGAGCTTCGCCTTGTTGCGGATTCCGCGCTCGTTGACGGGGACCGATGAATACGTGCCCATCCGCTCGGTGCTGGACTTCGATGAGACGCAATTCCTCGCGTTCGAGGACGAGGACCTGTGGCTGGAAGCCCCAACGTCGGCCAGGGCTCCCGCGAGGCAGAAGCAGGACCGGGTGCGCCAGGAGCTGGTGACGGCACTGGCCTCCAAGGAGTTGGCGGTCCGGCCTTCGCGCATGCCTCGCTTCGGGGACGTCTGGCTGGGGGCTCGCGACAACCACCTGCTCATCACCGTGAAGGTCATCGGGGATCTCGACTACTGGCGTGAGGCCTCGCCTGTTTTTTCGATCTGCGACGACCTGCGCCCCGTGGAGCCAACGGCCTCTCGGGAGACCGAAGTGCTTCGGTTGGAGGCGCGGCCCCTTGAAGGGAATCCTCGTTACTACGAGGCGCTCGTTCGATTCGACGATCCTCGAATCCGCCAGAAGGTCTTCATCCAGGGGCGAGTCTCAAAGCCGGATGCGCGGCTCTGGGACGAATTGGTGGCAGCGCCACCGGCCTTCTCCGTGGAGTACCCAGGTGTTCCCCAGCTCCAGGGACTTCGCGCCGAGTTCGTCCAGCTCACGGATGATACGTCCATCCTGGAAGTCCGCTGTCAGGCCCTCCACATTCCCAATGGAAAGGAGGGGGATGTCATCGAGTTCCGCCTGTATGAGTTCTTCGCGGACGTCGCGGAGCCCGTTGTCTTCGGTGCCGTGCCCTTCCGGTATGAGGTCGCGAAGGGGGCCGCGGGGCAATGCGACGCTCGTGGACGGGTGGTGGCGCGTCTCCGGGAGCCGGCGCTCGTCGAGCGGATGCGGCGCAAGGGCCGGTTTCGAATTGAAGCGCGCCTGGTGGAGCGGGCGAATGCCAACCACTCCAGCGCGCTTCCTGCCATCCACCTGGACCTGGAGGGAACACCGCGCCGCATCGAAGGCACGCTCATCTACGGCAGCCACCCGAATGTGACGGAGGCGTTCCGGAGGAAGGTGCTGATCATCGCCGAGCAGTTGGAGATGAATGCCGATGATTTGATGGCGTGCATGGCCTTTGAGACGGGCAATGCCTTCCGGGCCGACACGCCGAACCGGGCTGGGCATCAGGCGTTCGGTCTCATTCAGTTCACGGCCATCAACGAAGGAAAAGATGCGCTCGACATCAAGCTGTCCGCACTGGTGCGGATGAGCGCTGTCGAGCAGCTCGACTACGTCGCCAAGTACTTCCGCATGTGGAAGGCGCGGTCGAAGCTCCCTCTAGACAATCTGGGTGATGTCTACGCGTGCATCCTCTGTCCAGAGGCGCTCGGCAAGGACGCGTCCTTCGTCTGTTACGCCAAGGGGTCGAGGGGCTACGCGCCCAACAAGGGGTTGGACCGCGGTGGCAAGGGCTTCATCACCAAGGCAGACATCTTGGTTCCGGTGGAGCGGCACCTTCGTGAAGGCCAGAAGTTCCGAAAATAGAGACGTCTCCTTCAGGTGACAGCATGTTTCTCCATCCTTGTCTGAAAGACGGGTTACGCGAGTACATTGTCCTCGCGCTCCATGAGGGGCTGCCCAACGGGTACACGCTCGTGACTCCTGCGCGGGGCTGGGCGCTGGAGCGGAGACTGCGCCAGTTCGCGCAGGATTCATCCAACCAGCGGGCGATCCAATCACTGGTCTACAGCCATGGACACCGCAGCGGGATGCGCGCACCACTGCCGGTGGACGAAGTCGTGCGGCAGGCCGCGCTCCTTCTGGACTCGGGGGTCCTTCGGCTGGCGCAGGCGCCCCCGCGCGAGGCCGCCGTTTCGCCGTCATTCTCCGTTCCCCAGCCTGCGTGTGTGCCTGTTCCGGTGGAGGAGCCGGTCTGGCTACGGCTTCAGGTGGTGGACGACACCACCGATGTGCCCATTGCCGGCATCCAACTGCGCATCCAACTCGACGACCGGTCCGAGCATCAGGCCCGGACGGATTTAGAGGGCCGTATCGACCTGAAAGGCGTTCCGAAGGGGGGCGCCCACGTCCTGTCCGACCTGGAAGGAGCCACCGTGGACAACACGTTGGCGCTGGTGCGGACGGGAGGCCCCTGGTCCCAGCAAAAGCCCGCGAAGAGAAGTCAGCGGGCGAGGGTGGCCAGCGCGCCGCGTTTCCTCGCACGTGTCACCCAGCACCGGGTCATCGACGGAGAGACGCTGGAGAGCGTGGCGGAGATGTATGGCCTCACGGTGGAGGAACTCACCCGCTTCAACTGGAACACCACGGACGCGGCGGACATCGAGCGGCACCTCATCCTCGATGTGGGCTGCACGCGTAGGGGCTCGCGTGGGCAGTACGTCTTCACCCGAGAGGATGACCCCGGCATCCTCTACATTCCTCGTCCAGAGGCCGTCCCCCGGCTGTCTGTGGAGCACAGTCACATCCTGCGGGTGAAGCGCGTCCCGGAGCCGCGACGCTTCCTGTTCTCGCTCTGAACGCCACCTGCCCCGCAAAGACAACGGGCAGGTTCCCGAAAGAAGGGAACCTGCCCGTGTCACTTCCTATCGGCTGGAAGGCCGTGTGCTAGGCGCGGACCTCGGGGGCGGACTCGGCCGGCTTCGGCAGCGGAGCCTCCTTGCCCGGCTCACCGCCCGGGGTTCCCGTCACGCCGACGGGAGGCGTCTCCAGCGCCGCCTTCAGGACGTCGTCCATGTGGGTGACGAAGATGAACTCCAGCTCGTTGCGCGCCTGGTCCGGCACGTCGATCAGGTCCTTGCGGCACCGCTCGGGCAGGATGACCCGCTTGATGCCCGCCCGGTGCGCCGCCAGCACCTTCTCCTTGATGCCACCCACCGGCAGCACCAGGCCACGCAGCGTGGCCTCGCCCGTCATCGCCGTGTCGTGGCGCACGCGGATGCCCGTCAGGAGGCTGGTGAGCGCCGTCAGGATGGTGACGCCCGCGGAAGGCCCGTCCTTCGGAATGGAGCCCGCCGGGAAGTGCAGGTGCAGGTCCGTCTTCTCCAGGAAGTTCGGGCTGATGCCGAGCTGCTCGGCCTTGCTGCGCAGGTAGCTCAGCGCCGCCGTGGCGCTCTCCTTCATCACGTCGCCCAGCTGGCCGGTGAGCGTCATGCCGCCCTTGCCCGCCATCTTCGTCGCCTCGATGAAGAGCAGGTCGCCACCCGCCGCCGTCCAGGCCAGGCCCGTGGCCACACCCGGAACCTCGGTGCGCTCGGCGACCTCGGAGTAGAACATCTCGGGCCCGAGGATCTCCTTCACCCGGTCGGCGTTGATGGTCTGCTTCTCCGTCTTCCCGCCGGCCACCTCCACCGCCACGGCGCGGCAGATGTCCGCGATGCGGCGCTCCAGGTTGCGCACGCCGGCCTCGCGCGTGTACGCGGTGGTCAGCGTGAGCAGCGCCTCATCGGTGATGTCGATGTGGTCCGGGTTCAGCCCGTGCTCCTTGAGCTGCTTGGGCACCAGGTGGATGCGGGCGATGCTCTGCTTCTCCTCGAAGGTGTAGCCCGTCAGCTCGATGATCTCCATGCGGTCACGCAGCGGACCGGGGATGGGGTCGAGCTGGTTCGCCGTGGCGACGAACATCACCTTGGACAAATCGAAGGGCACGTCGAGGTAGTGGTCGCTGAACGTGTTGTTCTGCTCCGGATCCAGCACCTCGAGGAGCGCCGCGCTCGGGTCGCCACGGAAGTCGGCGCCGAGCTTGTCAATTTCGTCCAGCATCATGACCGGGTTCTTCGTGCCGGCCTTCTTCATGCTCTGGATGAAGCGGCCGGGGAGGGCGCCCACATAGGTACGGCGGTGGCCGCGGATCTCCGCCTCGTCACGCACGCCACCCAGCGACAGGCGCACGAACTTGCGGCCCGTGGCCTTGGCCACGCTCTGGCCCAGCGACGTCTTGCCGACGCCCGGCGGACCGACGAGGCACAGGATGGGGCCACGCATGTCGTTCTTCAGCTTGCGGACGGCCAGGTACTCCAGGATGCGCTTCTTCACCTTCTTGATGCCGAAGTGATCCTTGTCCAGCTGCTGGCGCGCGTTCTCGATGTCGAGGTTGTCCTCGGAGAGCTTCGCCCACGGCAGGTCGGCGATCCAATCCAGGTAGGTGCGCGCGACGGTGTACTCGCTGGAGGCCGCCGGAATCGTCTTCAGGCGGTTGAGCTCCTTGTTGGCGACCTTCTCCACGTCGGGCGGCAGGCTGGCCTTCTTCAGGCGCTCCTGCAGCTCGTCGAGCTCCTCTTCCTCCTCGCCCATCTCCCCCAGCTCTTCCTTGATGGCCTTGAGCTGCTGGCGCAGGTAGTACTCGCGCTGGGTCTTCGACATCTCGCCCTTCACGGCGGAGTCGATCTTGTTGGAGAGCTTGAGGATCTCCCGCTTCCGGTTGAGCAGCTCCAGCACGAGCTTCATCCGGGCCTTGAGGTCCACCGTCTCCAGGACGGCCTGCTTCTCCTCGATGGGCACGTCCACGTTGGCGGCGATCAGGTCCGCCAGGTGGCCGGGGTGGGTGATGCTCTCCACCAGCTCGGTGGCGGCGGCGGGCAGCTCGGGCATCAGCTCGATGACCTCGCGCGCCAGCTTCTTGAGGTTGATGCCCAGCGCCTCGACTTCCACGTTCTCCGAAGAGGTCTTGTCCTCCACGGCGTCCACGCGGGCCTTGAGGTAGGGCGCTTCCTGGACCAGCTCCACCACGCGGAAGCGGGCGAGCCCCTGCACCACGAGCGAGTAGTTGTCCTCGCCCATCTTCAGGAGCTTCACGATGCGGGCGACCGTCCCCATGGTGTAGAGGTCGGCGGCACCCGGATCTTCTTCTTCGGCGCGGCGCTGGGTGACGACACCGATGACCTGGTCGTCACGCACGGCGTCCTTGATCAGGGCGATGGTCTTCTGGCGGCCGACGGCCAGCGGAAGCACCCCGCCCGGGAAGAAGACACTGTTGCGCAGGGGGAGGATGGGAAGCACCTGCGGGATGTCTTCCTTGTTGATGAGCCCCGGAGGGGCCATCGCGGTGGGCATAGCGCTCGCAGCGGAGCCCTTCTTCTTCTCATCGGACATGAAATTCAGCCTTTTCCCTTCGACAACCAGTGAACATTTCCAGGTTTTCTGCGGCGGATGAACCAACGTAACAACCAAAACGGACATGGCAAACGCAGTGTGCGTTTTTCCGTCCCCCGTCACCTCTCCAGGGTTCCTCGGAAGTCTCGCGTCCGGACGTAGGGTGGGGCATGATCGCCCCCCTAGCATCTGACGCGGCGCCCCGCCGGGGTGCGCAGCTCTTCGAGAGGCCCCCCATGAAGCTCCGACCCTTCGCCCACCTGCTCCTGCTGCCGTCTCTCTTGTGGACGTCGTGCCGGTCGCCCGTCGACGAGCCGGGCTCCAATCTCCCCGGGAAGTGCGAGAGCGAGTCCCCCGTCATCGCGCCGCAGAAGACGGACATCCTCTTCGTCATCGACAACTCCGGATCCATGGAAGAGGAGCAGAACGCCATCGCCACCGAGCTGCCCGCCTTCCTGGAGGCGCTGAAGGAGGGCAGCGGCGTCTCGCAGGACTTCCGGGTGGGCGTGATCACCACGTCCGTGTACCGGCTGGCCATGTTCCAGGGGCAGGAGCAGTACCGCGAGTACACCAGGGAGTCTGGCCGGTTGCAGCGCGTGCCAGACGCGGCGGGCAACCCCACCGACGAGCGCTTCATCGACGGCACGGATCCGTACGTGCTGGAGAAGTTCCGCCGGCTGGTGATCCAGGGGACGGATGGCAGCGGGCAGGAGACGCCCTTCGAGGCGGTCCGGCTGGCCGTGACGGAGCCGTTGGTGTCGACGCCGGGGGCGGAGAACGGCAATGCCGGGTTCCTGCGTGACGGCGCGCGGCTGCTGGTGGCGGTGGTCACCGACGAGGAAGACTGCAGCACCATGCAGCGTCCTCCGCCGGTATGGGTGTCCGACGACACGTCCATCGACAACTGCAGTGAGCAGTCCCATCTGCTGACGCCGGTGGAGGAGTACTTCGCCACGTTCCAGCAGCTTCGGGATTCAACGGGGGCCTCGCGTCAGGTGCTCTGGGCCACGATTGGTCCGGTGGCGCTGTCCGACAAGCGGGCGGAGCTGATCCGCGACACGACGCCCGACGGTGTCTTCGTGCGCAACGTCGACTGCCCGACCTCCTACGGTCCCGGCCACCGGCAGCGCGCCATGGCGGAGGCGTTCGACCAGGGGCTCGACAACCTCGATTCCATCTGCCGGGACAACTACCGCGACACCTTGCTGCGCATCGCGGAGCTGGCCACGGTGGCGCAGAGCATCGAGGTGGTGAACCTGCCCGACCCCCGGCTGGTCCAGGTGGAGCTGACGCGCGCCAATGACGAGGTGGAGCGGTGCTCGGTGGCCGCGGGCGACCTGCGCTACGAGGCGTCCACGGAGACGTACCCGGCCCGCCTGTTCTTCCAGTCGAGCTGCCTGCGCCGCGCGGACGACAAGAAGGTGGAAGTGAAGGTCCTCTGCGCCGGCTGATGCCCGGGTGAGCCCGCACCAGCGGGTCTGATCCACGCACCCACCGCCATGCGTCCCATGAAGGCGCATGTCAGACCTCCGAGGATAGTGGACGACCGCCCCGCCGGTCGTCCGGTCCGGAGGGGCCTGGCGAGGAGGCGAGATGAGCGCGGCGGAGCAGCGAGTGGGAGTGGGGCAGGGGACGGGCTCGGTCGTGGAGCAGCTTCGGGAGCGGATCCGCCAGTTGCAGGCGGCGCCCCGGCGCTACCTGGCGGTGCTCCGCACGGGCCTGTCGGCGGTGGACGCCCTGCTGCCGACGGGGGGCCTGCCACTGGGGCAGGTGGTGGAGCTGTGCGGTGAGGCGGCCTCGGGGCGCACCAGCCTGGCGCTGCACGCGGTGGCCGCGGCGCACCAGGAGGCGCGGCTGTGCGCCTGGGTGGACGGCCCCCGGGAGCTCTACTCGCCCTCGGCCGCGGCCCTGGGCGTGGACCTGGAGCGGCTGCTCATCGTCCGGCCCCAGGCTCCTGAGCAGCGCATCTGGGCGGCGGTGCAGCTGGCTCGGAGCGGGGCCTTTGCTTGCGTGGTGCTGGACCTGACGCGCGGCGTGAATCCCGACGGGCGCGCGTGCCGGGTGGCCCTGGCGGAGGCGCGCAAGCTGGCGGACGCGGCGGCGCGCGGCGGCGGGCTGCTCCTGCTGCTGACTTCGCCGGAGTCCCCTGCTGACGGCGTGGTCCGGCTGCGGACGGAGGCCCGGGACGGAGACGGCTGGTCGGTGGAGGTGGTGCGCAGCCGGCAGGGGGGCACGGGCGCGCGGGCGGAGCTGCCGTGGAGCGCGCTGTACCCGGCGCTGGGGCTGGAGGGAGGCGGCCGGTTGCTGGACGTGGCCGAGGACACGGAGGACGGCACGCCGGACTTCCTGCGAGATCAGTCCGGGGCGCTGCGCAACGGGCTGGGCATCCTGGGTCAGCGTCCCGGCCGTGACGCGCCCATGCCGCCCGTGCGGCAGGGACTGGACGCGGCCCTGCCGGCGCACTGAGGCACGACATGCGCAGGGCCTATCTGCACCTCACCCGCTTCCCGGTGCAGCGCCGGGTAGTGGAGTCCCCGGAACTTGCGGGCCGTCCCTTCGCGCTGGTGGAGGCGGTGCGTGGCCAGCGCCGCGTGGCCTTCGCCTCCACCTCGGCGCTGAAGGCGGGGGTGCGCCCGGGGATGACGCTGACGGCGGCCACCGCACTGGAGCCAGGGCTGCGGCACTTCGACTACCGCCCGGAGGACGAGCTGCGCGCGCTGACGGCGCTGGGCGAGGCACTGCTGCCACTGGCCCCGGGCTTCCAGCTCTGCGCCCCGGATGGATTGTGGCTGGACGCGGGGGCCGCGCACCTGTGCGACGGCGAGGAAGGCCTGGGCACGCGGATGCTGTCGCTGTGCGCCGAGCTGGGTTACCGGGCGCACGTGGTGGTGGCTTCGGAGGCCTTCACCTCGCGCGCGGTGGCTCGGCATGGCGCGCGCCGGGTGGAGGTGGTGGCTCCGGGGGACAGTGCTCGGGCCCTGGCGCCGTTGCCGCTGTCCGCGTTGGAAGGCCGCGAGGGGGCTGCGTTCTCCGCGCTGGGCCTCACCACGCTGGGCGAGGTGGCGGCGTTGCCCGTGGGGGCCGTGGCGGCCCGGGGCGGCGTGGCTGGCGCACGGGTTCATGCGCGGTGCCGCGGAGAGGACGACACGCCCTTCGTCCCCGCGTCGCTGGAAGAGGTGTTGGAGGAGCGCGTGGTGCTGGACTTCCCGGCCGAGTCCTTCGAGCCGCTGCGCTTCGCGCTCAAGACGTTGACGGACCGGCTGGGGGCACGGTTGTCCGGGCGGTGCCGGGCGGCGGTGCGGCTCACCTTCACGCTGAAGCTGGACCCCTCGGGGCAACGGCAGGTGACGCTGACGCTGGCGCGGCCCACGGCGCGGGCGAAGCTGTTGCACGAGCTGGCGCGGCACCGGCTGGAGGAGCTGAGGCTGGAGAACCCGGTGGCGGAGGTGTCCGCTCGGGTGGACGAGGACTCCGAGGACGGAGGACAGCAGCTCGCGCTGGGGGACGCGCCGGAGGGCGACGCGGCGCTGGAAGTCGTGCTGTCGCGGCTGGCGTCCACGTTGGGGGAGGGGTCGCTCTTCGCGGCGGGCCTGGAGGCGGTCCACCGGCCCGAGGCGGCTCATGGAACACGGGCCTTCCGGCCCCCGGAGGCGCGGCGGGGCCTGTCGGCGGAGTTGCTGGAGCCAGGCGCCCGGCGCGCCTCGGTGTCGGCGGCCTCACGGGAGCGGCCCTCCCGCTTGCTGGCGGAGCCGGCGTGCCTGGACGCGGAAGTGGCGGAGTCCGGACGCTTGCTGGCCGCGCGCATGGCGGGCCGACGGCACCGGGTGACGGCGCTCACGGGGCCGGAGCGGCTGGGCGGGGAGTGGTGGTCGGAGACGCCCTTTCAACGGGACTACTACCGGGTCCACTTCGAGGGGCTGGGCCCCGCCTGGGTGTTCCGCGACGGACGGGATGGACGTTTCTACCTCCAGGGACTGTTCGACTGAGGCCCAGCGGCCCAGCATAGTGGCCTCGTCCCCGTCTCCCAGGTTCCCCGTCATGCGCGTCCTCCGTCCCGCGGCTGTCCTGCTTTGCCTCCTGCTCGCTTCGTGCGCTCCGCGTCAGGTCCGCCCGCCGGGGGCCCTGCGCAAGGTGGTGGTGGTGGTGGGCTCCCGGGTGGACTCGCTGCCGACCTTCACGTACCGGCAGGACATGATGGGGGAAGGCAATCCCCGTTCGGTGCTCGTCAGCCAGGCCCAGGCCACGCTGAGTGAGCGGGGCTTCGAGGTGGTGGGGACGCGCATCTCCCAGGCACCGTCACCCACCATCCACGAGGTGGTGGCGATGATTCAGGACAACGAGGCCGAGGCCGGAGTGGTGGTGGTGCTGAACTGGGTGGACGTGACGTCCGCCCAGCTGATGGGCCGCGCGGAGGTGCTGCTGGAGACGGGGGTGGTGGGACCCAACGGCAAGCTGCGCTGGAGCAACCCCACGCGCACCGTCTCCACGATTGGCATGTACCAGGCGCAGACGGACTTCCGCTCCTACCTGCGCAAGGCGGTGGTGGAGGCCATCCAGGCCATTCCGTGAGCCCTGGGCTCGGGCTGGCTCAGCGGGCCTTCTTCGGGCTGGCCAGGCGCAGGTGTTCGTAGACGGTTTCGGCGCGAAGGTAGAGGAACTGGGCGTCGCCGAAGGCCAGGGTGTCCCCGTCGTGGAGCAGCACCTGGGCGCGGTAGCCCAGGGGGGCACCGTTGATGAAGGTGCCGTTCATGGACTCGGCGTCACGCACGGAGAAGCCGCCGCGGGCGGCGTTCCAGCGCATCGTGGCGTGATGCTGGGAGACGGACGGGTCGGGCACCACCAGGTCGCACGCCTCGGTGCGGCCGACCGTCAGCTCCTCGCCGTCCACGGAGGGCTGGAGGAAGTGGACCTCCAGGTTGTCGAAGTCGCGGAGCATGGCGAGCAGCCGCTCGTCCATGTACGCGCGGTGTGCCATGCCGACGGTGCGTGCCGCCAGGCCCCGGCTGTGCTGGCCGACGAGTTCCACGGGCTGCTGGATGAGGGCCACAGGGCCGGACGCGGCCCGGAACGCGTCCAGCGAGGCACCGGCGAAGGGGCGGAGCTGATTCACGGACACCATGAGGGCCTCCACCCTACGTGCAAGTGGCGGGGACGGGAAGCGCCGCGTCCACGTCTTCCGCCGTGGCGTGTTGGGGGCTGGCGTGGGAGCGTGGAGGTGGATGCGGGTACTCGTCACGGGAGCTGCGGGCTTCATTGCCCACCACGTCAGCGCGCGGCTGCTGGCGCGCGGTGATGCTGTCATCGGCGTGGACAACCTGGACCCGTCCGGGGACGTGGCGTTGAAGCAGGCCCGGCTGACGCGGCTCGGCACGCTGCCGGGGGCGACGGGCTTCACCTTCCGTCCCGTGGACGTTACCGACAGCCCCTCGCTGCGAGCGCTCTTCGAGGAGATGCGCCCCGAGGCCGTGGTGCACCTGGCCGCGCGTGTGGGCGTGCGGGCGCCGGCGGGCACCGCGCAGGCATACGTGGACGCCAACGTGTCGGGGTTCCTCCAGGTGCTGGAGCAGGCCAGCGCGGCCCGGGTGCGGCACCTGGTCTACGCGTCCTCCAGCTCCGTGTATGGCGCGGGCTCGGTGCCGCCGTTCCAGGAAGGCGCCGCGGCGGACCACCCGCTCAGTGTCTACGCGGCCACAAAGCGCGCCGATGAATTGCTGGCGCACGCGTACAGCCATCTGCACGGGCTCCCCACCAGTGGCCTGCGCTTCTTCACGGTGTACGGACCTTGGGGACGACCAGACATGGCCCCCCTGCGCTTTCTCCAGGCCATCCGTGACGGCACCGAGCTGTCACTGCACGGCGAAGGCCGGATGCAGCGCGACTTCACCTACGTGGAGGACGTGGCGGAGGCCGTGGTGCGCGTGCTGGACCGGCCGCCCCCAGGAGCACCTCGCCATCGCGTCCTCAATGTGGGCCGGGGCGAGCCTGTTTCGGTGCGGGCCTTCCTCTCTGTCCTGGAGCGACTCCTGGGTGCGCGGGCGCGGGTGAAGTCCACGCCCGCGCAGCCTGGGGAGATGGACGCGACCTGGGCGGACCCTTCCGCGCTGGAGCGGGAGACGGGATTCCGGCCGCGCGTCTCCGTGGAGGAGGGGCTGACACGGTTGGTGGCGTGGTTCCACGAACAGTCGGGCACCTGAGGCAGAACGACGAGACGTGGCTGGGCGTCTTCAACGTGCCTCGAGGCGGGGCCTGCGTGCCGGCTACCCGGACGTCACCGTCACCTGGCCATGCTCCACGCGCCACACCTCGGAGGTGCAGGCCTGGGCGAAGGATGTGTCATGCGTGACGAGCATCAGTGCGCCGGGGTACTCCCGCAGCGCCGCCTCCAGCCGTTCGATGGACGGCAGGTCCAGGTGGTTGGTGGGCTCGTCCAGCACCAGGGCCCAGGCGTGTTGTCCCAGTCCCCGGGCGATGAGGAGCTTGCGCACCTCGCCGGGGGAGGGTTGCTCGGAGGCGAGCAGCCGCTCCGGGTCCACGCCGAGCGCCGCGACGAGTGACAGCACGCGTCCGCGTTCCTCGGGCGGCAGTGCGCGCACCGCGTCCAGCGTGGCCCGGGCCTCGTCCGCGCTGACGTCCTGGGGCAGGTAGAGCACGCGCTCCTGCGGAATGCGCGCGTTCTCCAGCAGTGCGCGCACCAGGGTGCTCTTGCCGGCGCCGTTGGGCCCTTCGATGCGCACGCGGGCCTCGCGGCTCACGGAGAGATTCACGGGGCCCAACAGCTCCACGTCACCGGCGCGGAGGCCGGGCACGTCCAGCGTGAAGAGCCACGGGTTCGGCGCGCGCACGTAGTCCAGGAAGACGGAGCGGCCCACCGTCTTGTCCGCGGTGAACTCGCCCACGGATTCACTGACGCGCTCCAACTCGCGCCGTGCATTGCCCACGCGCCGTCCGGCCCCAGCCTCCGCCCAGCCGGCAACGACCTTGGCGCCCATGGAGCGGGCGTCGTTGTCGTATTTGTTCTTCAGTCGCTTGCGGGTGTGCCGCGCGGCATCCGCGGACTGTTGTTCGCGCCGGGCCTGGTCCAGCAGATGCGCCGCACGGCGTTGTTCGGCGCGGGCTTGCTGGTGGGTGGCGATTTCAGCCTCACGCTCGGCTTCCCAGTGCGCCCGCGCGGCGGTGTATGCGCCGGGCCACAGCCGCGCGCTGCCGTGGTGGACGCGCAGCGTGGAGGTGGTGAGGGACTCCAACAGGTCGCGGTCGTGTGACACCACGATGCCCAGGCCCCGGAAGCGGCGCAGCGCGGAGACCAGCCATGTGCGGGCCTCCGCATCCAGGTGGTTGGTGGGCTCGTCCAAGAGCAGCAAGTGGGGCTCCGCGGCCAGGGCGGCGCCCACCTGCCACCGCTTGCGCTCGCCCGGGGACAGCGTGGGCCAGCGCTCCAGCGCGGTGACGTCCAGGCCCAGCTGGCCGTGCAGTCGCCGCGCGACGGAGTCCCACGACTCCGCGAAGGCGGAGATGTCGGGCGTCAGCGCCTCCACCTCCTGACGGCAGAGGCGGAGGGTGGGGGCGGAGGGTTCGAACTGAAGGTGTCCCTCGGTGGGCGTCAGCTCTCCCGCCAACAGCCGGAGCAGGGTGGACTTGCCGGCGCCATTGGCGCCCACGAGCCCCGTCCAGCCAGCGGACAGGTGGAAGTCGACTTCAGAGAGGACGGGAACGGCGTCAGAAAAGGCGAACGAAACGCGGTGCGCGCGCACGGAAGACATAGAGGAAACTCCTGAATCCAGGGCGCAAGCCAGCCCGAAGGCGGCTCAGCGCGGGAACGTCAACGGACCTGGGAATTCAGCGAAGCGTCCTCAAGGGTGCGTCTGACCTCTCGTTGGGAGGGGGCGTCAATCCCTCCTGGGGATGGCTGCAATCTATGTCCAGACGCGCGCCGGAATGCAACCCCCGCCTTCATGGGGCAGGGGGCACTCCTCCGGCAGTGCGTCCGACAGTCACACATCAACCTGCTGCGGGCGCCGCGAAGTTCCCCGTGTGGCGGGAGAGCCGCCACGCGCCGATGGACGCCAGCAGGGCGCCCAGCATGGCAAGCAGCAAGGCGAGCGCCACGTTGTGCAGCGCCTCGAAGGTGCCGACGAAGAGCACGCGCGGGCCCTGGTCCCACAGCGGGCCGCTATAGGCCTGCAGGAGGGAGAGGATGCCGGTGGCGAAGCCGAGCGTGCCGGCAATCAAGGTGCAGAGTCCAAGCGACAGCATCAGCGGCACGTAGCGCGGCGCGGGCCGGCGCGCGTACTGGACGCAGGTGGCGATGAGCGCGATTCCCGCGAGCAACGTGGGGTACATCCCCCAGCCTCCTGCGATGAAGATGTTCTGCATGCTCCCCTCCTGTGGGTGTGTTCGGAGGCTCTGACAGCCGGACACATGGAAGGTTCCCGCGAAGTGACGGCGCGTGCGGTGGTGGACAGGAGGGCGCGCCGTCTGCTCGGCCCCTGATGGCGCAACGGACCGTCGTCCTGGATGCGCGAACGCGAGTCCTGCCCAGTGTCCCGAGGGAGGCGTCTTCCTCCCTCGGGGACTGCCTACGTCTGGGCTTAGTCGTCCTGCGTATCCAGGGCGGGCCGCGAACGCCGAGGGGCCACGGCGGGCGTGCTGCCGGGGAGGGTGGCGTGTTCGGGGACCACCGTGTTCCGGGCAATGGCCTGGGCGCTCAGGCTCGCGGCGGAGCGGGCCGGCGCCGGGGCGGGTTTGGCGGCATCCCCAGTCTGAGCGAAGACTTCCTTGAGGGTGGCGACGGCGCCCAGCGTGGCGGTGGCCTCGTAGGGGACGAAAATCTTGTTGTCGCCCTTGCCCAGCTCCTGGAGGGTCTCCATGTAGCGCAGCGCGAGCACCTCGGGAGTGGCGCGGCCGTTGTGGATGGCCTCGAAGACGAGCCGGGTGGCCTCGGCCTTGCCTTCCGCCTGCAGCATGGTGGCGCGCTTGTGGCCTTCGGCGCGGGCAACCTCGGCGTCGCGTTCGGCCTCGGCGCGGAGGATGCGGGAGATCTTCTCGCCTTCGGCCTGGAGGATGGCGGCGGCCTTGTCGCCCTCGGCCTTGGTGACCTCGGCGCGGCGCTCACGCTCGGCGGTCATCTGCTTGGCCATGGCGGCCTTGATGGCCTGGGGCGGCTCGATTTCGCGCAGCTCCACGCGCGTCACCTTGACGCCCCACTTCTCGGTGGCCTCGTCCAGCACGATGCGCAGCTTGGTGTTGACCGTCTCGCGGCTGGTGAGCGTCTGGTCCAGCGTCAGCCCGCCCATGATGTTGCGCAGGTTCGTCATCGTGAGCTGCTCGATGGCGAGCGCGAGGTTCTCCACCTGGTAGAGCGCCTTCGCGGGCTCGACGATCTGGTAGTAGATGACCGAGCCGACCTCCATGTTGACGTTGTCGTGGGTGATGACCTGGACGGTGTCAAAGCCCATGACCTGCTCGCGCAGGTCCACGAGGTTGCTGCGCATGAATCGGTTGCCCGTGCGCATCTCGATGGCGCGGGGGGCATCCACGAAGGGGACGAGGTAATTGAGGCCGCTGCTGGCGGTCTTGTAGAACTTGCCCAGCCGCTCCACGACCATGACCTTGGCCTGCGGAACGATGCGGATGCCGGTGGCGGCGACGCCCACCAGGATGACCGCGAAGATGCCGAAAATCGTCACGATTTCCATCCCGCCTACTCCTTCCTCGGGTCCCCCGAGGGAACCGGCAACGACGCCGTCGGTCGGCGCACCCAGAGTTTGAGACCTTCCACCTGCTCCACCGTGACGAGTTCGCCCTCGAGCACCGGGCCCGACAGGGAGCGCGCCGTCCACAGCTCACCATTGATGCGCACCGTGCCCCCAAGCGGGTCGCCCAGGGCCTCCACCACCACCGCCTCCTGGCCAAGCATGGCTTCGATACCTGTCTTCAAATGCGCTGCGTCGCGCATGAAAACGCTTTTGAAGAGGGTGCGAGAGGCCGCGAACAGGGCGATGGAGACGGCGGTGAACAGGTAGAGCTGGCCGTTGAGGCTCAGGCCCAATGCCGCCCCGATCGAGGAGGCCAACGCCCCCACGGCGAGCCAGAGGACCATGAAGCTGGTGAGCTGGAGCTCCAGCGCTCCCAGGAGGAGCGCCGCGATCAGCCAGAGCTGCCACGCGGTGGGAGTGAGGTCCATGAAGACATGTTTGTCAGTCGGATCGGCATCCTGTCAAACGGCGGTGGCGCGAGCTTCAAACATCACGGCTCAGGCTTTTGGGTGGAGCGCAGGCCGCTTAACTCCCTGAGGTTTGCCCGGTCTCGCGGGTGTGCAGGACTTGCTGCGCGGATGCGACATTCACGAATCTCGTAACAAGACAAAAGCAGCGCCTGACGAGTTTGCCAGGCTGGGTTGTGGGCCCGAAGGAGGGCGCCGCTCGCTCTGTCCGGCAAGCAGCAGTCGCGCCCCCGCCCGGATCGCCCTCATCCGCGTCAACCCATGAAGTCGCTTGCCCGCCCCGCGAAGATCCAATCTAGCGCCTGAACGCCTGTTCGGTATCTAGATCCGGGCGTGGACTACGCCGAGCTGGTCTGCCGCTCCAACTTCTCGTTCCTTCGCGGGGCCTCGCATCCAGAAGAGCTGGTGGCCACGGCCGCGAGGCTCGGGCTGGGTGCGCTCGCGCTGACGGACGCGGATGGCCTGTACGGCGCGGTGAAGGCGCACCTGGCCGCGAAGGAGCACGGGGTGCGGCTCATCCTGGGCGCCGAGCTGACGCTGGAGGACGGCCCACCGGTGGTGGTGTATGCGGCGGATGGGACGGGGTACTCGAACCTGTGCGCCCTGGTGTCCCAGAGCCGGATGACCCACCCCAAGGGCGAGGCCGGGCTGCCGTGGCGCGCGGTGGCGGACCGGTCCGCGGGGCTGCTCGCGCTCCTTCCCGCGCCCGCACCCTTCGAGCAGGTCGTCTCGCTGGCGGAGGCCTTCCCGGAGCGCTTCCACGTCGGCATCTGCCGGACCCTGTCCGCGGGAGACGCGGAGCGCGAGGCCCGGGCGGAGCGGCTGGCGCTGGAGCTCGGCGTGCCGTTGGTCGCGCACAACGACGTGCACACGCACCACCGCCGGCGGCAGGCCTTGCAGGACGTGCTGGTGTCCATCCGCCACGGGACGTCGGTGGACCGGGCGGGGACGCGGCTGTTGCCCAACGCGGAGCGGACGCTGAAGTCCCCACGGGACATGGCGCGCCTGTTCGCGGACCGGCCGGAGGCCCTGGCGCGCGCGGCGGAGCTGGCCTCGCGCTGCCACGCCTCATTGGATGACTTGCACTACCGTTTCCCGGAAGAGGACTTGCCCGAAGGCCGCACCGCGGACGCGCACCTGCGCGTGCTGACATACGAAGGACTGCGGTTCCGCTATCCGGAAGGTGTGCCCCCGGCGGTGGTGAAGCAGATTGAACACGAGCTGAAGCTCATCGCCGCGTTGGACTTCGCCGGCTACTTCCTGGCGCTGTGGGACATCGTCCGCTTCGCCAGGGCCCGGGGGATTCTCTGCCAGGGGCGGGGGAGCGCGGCGAACTCGGCGGTCTGCTACGCGCTGCAGATCACCGCCATCGACCCGGTGCGGATGGGCCTGTTGTTCGAGCGCTTCCTGAGCATGGAGCGCAAGGAGCCGCCAGACATCGACGTGGACTTCGAGCACGAGCGCCGCGAGGAGGTCCTCCAGTACGTCTACGAGAAGCACGGGCGCCGGCACGCGGGCATGGTGTGCGAGGTCATCTGTTACCGGGGCCGGCTGGCGCTGCGTGAGACGGGCAAGGCGCTGGGCCTGTCGTTGGACCAGGTGGACCGGCTGTCGAAGGTGTCCGCGTCGAACGGCTTCGACGTGACGCCGGACGTGCTGCGCGAGGCGGGCCTGTCCGCGGAGGACGGCCGGGTCCAGAAGACGCTGGCGCTGGCCATGGAGCTGGAGGGCTTTCCCCGGCACCTGTCCATCCACGTGGGCGGCTTCGTGATGACACGCGAGCCGCTGACGGAGCTGGTGCCGGTGGAGAACGCGGCGATGCCGGGCCGCACCGTCATCCAGTGGGAGAAGGACGACATCAACGCGGTGGGGTTGCTGAAGGTGGACCTGCTGGCGCTGGGCATGTTGACGGCGCTGTCGAAGTGCTTCGCGCTGATTCGCGAGCACCACGGGCGGGAGCTGTCCCTGGCGACGGTGCCGGCCGAGGACCCGAAGGTCTACGACATGCTGTGCGAGGCGGACACGGTGGGCGTGTTCCAGATTGAGAGCCGGGCACAGATGAACATGCTGCCCAGGCTTCGACCGAGGACGTTCTACGACCTGGTGGTGGAGATCGCGCTCATCCGCCCGGGGCCCATCGTCGGCAACATGGTGCATCCCTTCCTTCGCCGGCGGAACGGCCAGGAGCAGGTGGAGTACCCGAGCGAGGCGGTGAAGGAGATTCTCGGCAAGACGCTGGGGGTGCCGCTCTTCCAGGAACAGGCGATGAAGCTGGCCATGGTGGCGGCGGGCTTCACCGCGGGCGAGGCGGACGGACTGCGGCGGGTGCTGAGCCACAAGCGCGCCGAATCCATGCTGCTGCAATACCGGGGGCGCTTCGTGGAGGGCTGCGTGTCGCGGGGGTACACACGCAAACAAGCCGAGGAGTGGTTCGACAACTTCCGGGGCTTCGCGCACTACGGCTTCCCGGAGAGTCATTCAGCGAGCTTCGCGTTGATTGCGTATGCGTCCAGCTGGCTGAAGTGCCACTACCCGGCGGCCTTCACGGCGGCGCTGTTGAACTCGCAGCCCATGGGCTTCTATGCGCCGCACACGTTGGTGGCGGACGCGCAGCGGCATGGCGTGGTGGTGCGGCCGGTGGACGTGCGGCACTCGAGCTGGGACTGCACGCTGGAGGAGGGCGGGGCCGCATTGCGGCTGGGGCTCCGGATGGTGAAGGGCCTGGGCGAGTCCGCGGGGCGGCGCGTGGCGACGGCGAGGCGCGAGGGCTTCCGTGACGTGGGTGACCTGGCGCGGTGGTCGCGGGCGCCCCGGCACGAGCTGACGCGGTTGGCCCTGGCGGGCGCCCTGTCATCGCTGTGTGGCTCCCGGCGTCAGGCGTTGTGGGAACTCCAGGCGCTGGGGCCGCTGGACTCGGATGACCTGTTCTTCGGCATGGCCATGGACGGAACGGCGGTGGAGCTGCCGTCCATGGATGTGTTGGAGCGGGTCTGCGCGGACTACGACACGGTGGGACTCTCGCTGGAGAAGCATCCGCTGGAGCTGCTGCGTCCGGTGCTGAAGCAGCAAGGCGCGGTGACGGCGGAGGGACTGAAGAAGGTGGCCCACGGGCGGAGGGTGGCGGTGGGAGGCATGCTCATCTGCCGCCAGCGTCCACCCACGGCCAAGGGTATCTGCTTCATCTCCCTGGAGGACGAGACGGGCATCGCGAACCTGGTGGTGCCTCCGGACGTGTACGAGCGGTGCCGGAAGGACATCCATGGCGCGCTCTTCCTGGTGGGAGAAGGCGTCCTGGAGCGCTCCGGCAAGGTGACGAACGTGAAGTCCAGTCGAGTGGCGTCATTGCATGGACAGCGGGGTACGCTGCCTGGGCGATGACCGCCGACCTCGAATGGAACGATGGGGTGCGTCCCTATGTGCCGCTTTCCACCCTCAAGCCGGTCGCGGACGGCGTCTGGTGGGTGGACGGGCCGGTGGCGAGGATGCGCGTGGGCCCCGTCTCCCTGCCGTTCCCGACGCGCATGGTCATCGTTCGCCTGAATTCGGGAGGCTTGTGGCTCTGGTCGCCCACGGCTCCAACGCCCGAGTTGTTCGAACAGGTCGACGCACTCGGCCCGGTGGAACATCTAGTCTCTCCGAACCGGTTCCACTACGCGGGCATCCCGGCCTGGAAGGCACGCTATCCGCGCGCGACGGCCTGGGCATCTCCGGGCGTTCGCGAGCGGGCGCGCTCCCAGCGGATTGACGTCCCATTCGATGCCGACCTCGACGACGCCGCGCCCTCGGCCTGGTCCACGGAGTTGGGCCAGCTCATCTTCCGGGGCAGCCGCTTCGTGGAAGAGGTGGTGTTCTTCCACGGTGCGTCCTCGACCTTGATTCTCGCGGACCTGGTCATGGCATTGGAGCCCGAGCGTCTCCGGCCTCGCCTGAGATGGCTGCTGACGCTCGGCGGGACGATGTGGCCGGGGCAGACGCCACGCGAGGTGCGGGGGACGACCTGGGGCCGGATCGCGCAGGCGCGCGCCTGCTACCAGCGGATGATGGCATGGCAGCCTCGTCGGGTGCTCCTCGCGCACGGCCGCTGCTATCTCGATGAGGGGATGGCCCCGCTCGAGCGCGCCTTCTCCTGGCTGCGCTGAAGCACGGGGCCTCAGCTTCGCGCGCGCTGCGTCAGCGCAGGTGCATGAATACCCGGGGCGAGGCGGGCAGCTCCACGTCGGGGGTGGTGAGCAGGCACGTCACCCGGGAGCCCCCGGGGAATGGCAACCACCCGGAGCGCAGCATCAGGTGGGCCGGCGTGCACGGGGTCCGCAGCATCGCCGCGCAGTCGGCGCCCTGGGCCACCATGTCCTGCATGGCCACCCACAGCAGCCGCCGTTGCTCCGAAAAGGGCAGCCCGTCCTGGAAGGCGAGCAGGTCCACCAGTCCCGTCGTCAGGAGGCCTCGGGCCGTCATCTGGAGGGTGTAGTAGTTGACCATGCCTTGGATGACGCCATCTCGCTCCAGGACGAAGGTGCGCGGGATGTCACGGAACTGGAGCTGGTGGGCCAGGCGCTCCGAAGTGTAGGCGTAGCCCAGGTTCACCGGCCGCATCATCTTCTGGACCAGGGCCATGCACTGCGGCAGGTCCCGGGGTTGGTAGGCCCGGATGCCGTCGGCGCGCGCCGCCAGGAAGCCCCGGTGGTGGAGCGGACGCGTGAAGGTGAGGAACGCGCGCTCGGCGGCGCTCAGCGACCAGCGGACCGCCTTCTCCGTGTTGAAGACGTGCAGCCACATGCCCAGGTCGTTGAGGTAGCGCGTGTGGCTCCGCCGGCCCCAGAAGCCCTGGCCCAGGGTGCCGTTGGCCACGCAGCTCAAGGTGAGCGCAGCGCCACGCTCGCGGTGGCGTGCCTGCATGGTGTCCGACAGCTTGATGCCAATTCCCTGGCCCCGGCTCTCCGGCGCCACGCTGACCCAGCTCCCGTAGGTGCCATCCACCTGCCGCGGGCCAAGCTGGATTTTCGCCGGCTCCGCCAGGAAGGCCCCCACCAGCTTGCCCTTTGAATACGCCCCCAGCAGATAGTCCTGGTCCGCCAGGGGATTGCTGAAGAGCAGCCAGTCGAAGAAGCGCTCGTCCCAGACTGTCAGTCCCATCTTCACGCCGTAGGTGCGCTGCCAGACGCTGTTGATGAACTGGGATGCTTCCTTCACGCCGCCTTCGAAGGTGCGGACCTCAACCATGATGGGCCTCGGGCGCGGAGACGGGCGCCGGTGACGAGGCAGGAACGGAGACGCCGTTCATGTGCTCCAGGGTGGCGGCGGCCGGGTGCTGGCCAAAGAGATGCGTGTACAGCGCGCGCGTGGTGGGGATGAGGGCATTCCAGTCGGGGAGGTGGATCTTCTCCGGACCGACGAGCACCTTCGCGTAGATGGCCTCGTAGACGCGCTTCACCGTGTTGGGCGCGATGGCGTCCACGTCGAACGCGGGCACCAGTCCCACCAGCTTGAAGCCGCGGTGCTCGGCGTTGCGCTGCGCCCGGGCCATCTTCAGGGTGGAGTAATAGAGGACGACCTCGGCGCCGATGTTGCGGCCCACCTGCTCCAGCAGGGAGATGCCGAACTGGCCCAGGCCCAGGCCTCGCTGAGAGGGTTCAACGGCCCCCATCGCGGCAGACAACTGCAGGCCGCGAGCGTTCTTCTCCAGCGTCAGCAGCCCGATGACTTCCTGGGTGTCCCGATCCCTTCCCAGAATCGCATACACCGGCCGATCCGGAGACTCACCCTGGAGACAGACACACTGCTCATAGAAAGCGGGCTCCAGGTGCCGGCTCTCCGTGCCGACCCGGATGTCCGGGTACCACTTCCCCAGAAGAGCCGTGACCTGAACGACGGAGTCCCGCGAGAGCTGCTCGAGGCAGCAGTGCTCTGGTGGTCTGAGCCCCCCCATCATCTCGTCCAAGCTCCGCCATTGCATCGTGTGCATGGCGAGCATGATTCGAGATTGTGGATGCGTCTCGCATCTGGTTTTTTCTGCCTCTTCGCGAGTATGTCTTTGGCCGATCAGGTCTCCCGTTGAAGCGTGATGTGTTACACAGGCGCCGCGTTTGGGAGTGGGCAGGTGATGTGCGGGCTCGGATTGAGGGGAGGGGCGCCGTCTGCGAACCGACGTCCGTATACCTTCAAGGGTGCCCGCCCCGGAGGGAGGGGCGGGGCGGCCCCTGGGATATGAATTGCGTGTGAATGATTGAGAAGGTCTGGATGTGTCGTGTTGTTTCGGGTCGGTGCCAGACGCGGCATCTCAGGCCAGGAGCCGGACATCCTCCAGGCTCGCGGCCGGTTGGATGAGGTCCACGCCGTGCGAGGCGAAGCGCCGTGCCGCCGCCTTGCTCCGGGGGCCGTGGCCGTGGTCCAGGCACCACTGCGCATGGGCGCAGAGCAAGGCCAGCTCCAGCGTCCGTCCCAGCGTCAGCGAGAAGCGCCGGGCGCCAGCCTCCAGGGTGGCGGGGTCCTCCATGGCACCGGCCACCCAGGCTCGCGCGTGCTCCAGCGCGCCCTGGGCCGCGTCGACACAGGGCCGCAGGCCCGCGTCCCGGGTCTGGCCCAGACAGCCCTCCACCTCGTGGAAGAACGCCTCCAGCGCGCCTTCCTTCGCCAGGGCGCGCAGGGTGTCCAGGGAGAGGACGTTCGTGGTGCCTTCCCAGATGGACAGCACCTGGGCGTCGGCCTGGATTCGCGGAATGCCCGTGTCTTCCACGTAGCCCGCGCCGCCGAAGGCCTCCGTGACTTCGGAGGTGACGTGCACCACCTGCCGGCCGGTGGTCAGCTTCGCCAGGGGCGTCACCAGCCGCTGCAGGAGCAGCTCCTGCTCGGTGGCCGCCTTCGCCTCCATGCGGCCCAGCAGCTCCACGGCGCGGAAGGCCAGCAGGAACCCCGCCTGAAACTCCGCCTCCAGCCCCGCCAGCGTGTCCATGTGCAGCGGCTTGTCCGCCAGCTTCGCGCCGAACTGCACCCGCCGCTGGGCGTAGTCCCGGGCCAGGGCCAGGGCCCGGCGCATGGCCCATACGGAGCCCACCGCGTTCCAGGTGCGTGTCACATTCAGCATCCACGCCATGTTCCGGATGCCATCCGTCAGCCCCGCCACGGGAATGGCCAGCGCGCCATCCAAGGTCAGCTCCGCCGTGGGCACCTTGCGCGTTCCCAGTTTGTCTTTGAGCCGGTTGATCTGGATGCCATTGAGTCTTCCGGCTGCGTCCCGTGTCTCCACGTAGAACAGGGCCAGGCCCTTGCCGCCGGGGCCGTTGCCTTCCGGACGCGCCAGCGTGAGCGCCATCTGCGCCGTCGTCGCTGAGGTGAACCACTTCGTTCCAGACAGCCGCCAGCCCTCCGGGGTCTGCCGGGCTACCGTCTGCGTGAGGCCCACGTCCGAGCCGCCGGTGCGCTCCGTCATCCACTGACCGGACGTCCACGCCGTGGCCGGGTCCCGGGACGTCAGGTGGGGCAGGGCGCGGTCGATGAGCGCCGTGTTGCCCAGCGTGAGCAACGAGCGCGCCGCGCCGTCCGTCATCGCCAGCGGGCACGAGTACACGTCCAGCGACGCCTGCACGAGGTAGTTGAGGATGAACTGGTGGACGCGGCTGAGCTCGGCGTTCTTCTGCTCGTAGGCCGTGGCCACCAGTCCGCGCCGCGCGGCCAGGGCCTCGGCTTCCTTCCACAGCGGCGACACCTCGATGTGGTCGACGCGGTGGCCCCACGCATCCCACTGGGTCAGCTCCGGCTCGTTCAGCCGGTCGCGGAGCTGGAAGCGGTAGAAGTAATCCCCGCCCAGCTCGCCCAGCTCGCGGAACTCATCCGTCAGCGCGCGCCGCAGGTCCTCGGGGAGGGTGCGGGCCAGGTAGCTCTGGAGCAGCGCATCGTCGTCGTACTGATTGCCCAGCCTCGGCGGTTCCTGGAAGAAACTCATGCGCCAAAGGTAGCACCCATGTTCCGGTCCGGGCGCGTCTCGCGGTGCGAGGGCATTCAGGCCGGAACGTGGGTGAGGCCGCCAGACGGCCTACGGCTGCAGGGTGAACGTGTAATTGGCCCCGTAGTCGGAGTCCCAGCGGCGGCAGGTGCCACGGTCCCAGTTCTCGAACCAGAGCTGCACGGAGGTGGCCCCGACGGGCGGGATGATGGTGACGGGCGTGCCCGTGCGCGTATAGCCGCTGGTGGTGGTGACGCTCTTCTCGCCCATCACCCCGTTGTTGAAGCGCCAGCGCACACCCACGTCCCACGTGGGCGCGCCGTTGTAGAGCAGCCGGCACTCGGGCAGGCGCGCGATGTCGTAGTCCACGACGAAGGGCTGGCCCTGACGGGGCGTGCCCACCACGTGCTCCACCCAGCCTTGCTGAAACACGAGCGTCGCCGTGGGCGTGGCGCTGGCCTCCAGGACGTTGAACTGGAAGTTGCCGCCGTAGTTGGAGTCGTAGTGCTCGCAGCCCGGGCTGGACACGAGGAACCACAGCTCCAGCAGGCCCTGCTCCTGCAGGTCCAGCGTCGGTCCGTTGCCGGTGACGGGCGCGCCCGCCACATCGAAGCTGGCCGGCGCGGAGCCGTTGATGCGGTAGTGGCCGGTGATGCTCCACGCGGGGCTGCCGTCGGGGTTGTTGACGCGGCACTGCGGCAGGCGCGCGGTGCTGTAGACGACCTGCACCTGGCCCCCCTCGGTCAGCACCTCCGACTGGTGGATGGTCCAGTTGCCGTGGAAGGAGAGGGTGGGCGCCGTCTGCGCCGCCGCGGAGGTTCCGAGCAGGAGCAGGGGCAGGGCGAGGACGGACAGAAGTCGCTTCACGAAGAGCTCCAATGCGAATGGTGGGGGTGGGCTTCGCGCGCCGCGTATGCGGGCGGAGGCGCGCGCACTATCGACGAGGAGGCTGACAGGAACACTTGGGTTCAGTGCTTTTCTGTTTGTTCTGCAACTCCGTTTCGTCCAAACCGGACCGATGCGGTAGGCTCCGGCGCGAACACCCTGGAGCGAGCACCGCATGTCCCTGTTCAGGCGACCGCCATCCCCGGACTCCGGCTCGTCGAGCGACGAGTCCAGCCGCAGCGTCACCCCCGTGGAAACGGCCGTGGTGCCGCCCGCGGCGCCCACGCCGGTGCTGTCGGGGCCTCCGCGCCCACGCGTCGGTGTCACGGGGATGACCGCCGCGCTCCCGCCGCGTCCCCCGGGCGCCGTCACGGGCTCACGTCCCGCGTTGCCGCCGGAGCCGGACGAGCCCGACTTTCCCACCGAGCGTCGCGGCTCGTCCTCGCCGCCGGACCGCCGTGCTCCGCCGCCGGCGCCGGCCACGCTGCCGTCCGTCATCGTCGCCCCGCCTGAGCGCCGTGGGCCCGGGCCGTCCCAGTACTCGGGCCCGGACCGACGAGGCAGCGCCGCCAGTCCACAGTACAGCGGCCCGGAGCGCCGGGCGCCCCGGCGGTCGGGAGATGAGGGCGGCGCCGGCCCGGGCGACCGTTTCTGGCCCGCTCAGCCGCGCACCCTGGGCGAGACGGGCCTCAACACCACCTTCGTGGAGGAGCTGGTCCTCAAGGCGCTCTTCTTCGCCGGTGAGATGCGCGGCATGGACATCGCCGCGCGCCTTCAGTTGCCCACCGCGCTGGTGGACGACGTCATCGAAGGACTGCGCCGCCAGAAGTACATCGACATCCGCGGAGGTGGCGGGTCGGGCGTGGGCAAGTCGACGATGATCTACCAGCTCACCACGTTCGTGACGGACGTGCTGCGGCAGGTGCTCGACCGCAACCGCTACAATGGCCCCGCGCCCGTGCCCTTCCTGGAGTGGGCAGCCGCCGTGAAGAAGCAGACCGTGCGCGGCAACCGCATCACCCGCGCGCGCATGCAGGACAAGTTCGGCGACCTCATCATCAAGGACTACATCTTCGACGGCATCGGTCCGGCGATGAACTCCGGCCGCGCCATCTTCTTCTACGGGCCCCCGGGCAACGGCAAGACGGCCATCTGCCAGGGCATGGTGAACTGCTTCGACGGGGACATCTTCATCCCCCACGCCATCCTCATCGACGACTTCGTGGTGCGCATCTTCGACGCCAACCTCCACAAGGTGGTGGAGGACGAGCCCGGCTCGCCGCCGTATGACCGGCGCTGGGTGCGCTGCCGGCGCCCGCTCGTCGTCGTGGGCGGTGAGCTGACGCTGGAGATGCTGGACCTCGTGTACTCGCCGGAGGTGAAGTACTACGAGGCGCCGTTCCAGATGAAGGCGAGCAACGGCATGCTCCTCATCGACGACTTCGGCCGGCAGAAGGTGTCCCCCAAGGACCTGCTCAACCGGTGGATCGTCCCGCTGGAGAGCGACATCGACATGCTCACCCTGCACACCGGCAAGAAGCTGCAGGTGCCCTTCGACGTGTTCGCCGCCTTCTCCACCAACCTGGACCCCAGCGACCTCGTGGATGACGCCTTCCTGCGCCGCGTCCGCTACAAGCTGGAGGTGCAGCGTCCGGACGAGGAGCAGTTCCACGACATCTTCCAGGTCATGTGCCGCAAGCGCGGCGTGCCCTACAACGCGGCGGCGGTGGACTACCTCATCGACGCGCACTACCGCCCGGTGGGGCGTCCGTTCGCCGCCTGCCAGCCGCGTGACTTGTTGGATCAGGTCATCGACATGGCCCACTACCAGGGCCAGGAGCCGCGCCTGACGACCGAGCTCCTGGACTCCGCCGTGCGCGGCTACTTCGTGCGCTTCGACAAGGACAAGCCGGTGGGGACGTCCGCCTCCGCGCGCTGAGGCCCCCTCATTCGCCCGGGGGCCGGGGCGCGAACGGTCCCCAGGGCGAAGGCTCCAGCCATTGGCGCACCTCGTCCACCGGCACGTTGGCCAGCACGTCCACCAGCGACATGCCGTGGACGAAGCGGCCCGGGCGGCCCTGTGCGTATTCGGGATGGCGGAAGCGCTGCCACAGCACGCGCACGTCCACGTCCCGGAACAGGCCCACCTGGAGGTACAGGGACGAGCCCAACCCCGAGTAGTACGTGTGCGCGCCCAACTGGCGGCAGTACGCCACCAACCGGGCCGACTTGTCCTCGCCCTGCTTGTCCAAGGTGGAGGCCAGGACCAGGTTCGGCGTCAGGCCCAGCGGCTCGTTGAAGAGCGCCATGCTCGCCAGCAGCACCCGCAGCAGCGAACCCGGGCCCGACTCGCGCGCCGCCGCGTCATAGAAGGGCTCCAGCCGGGGCAGTACCTGCGACGCGAAGTAGGGCCGCTTCGCGTACAGCGACACCAGCGTGCGCAGGTGCTCGCGGGCCCAGGGCTGACGGGCATCCACCGCCAGGTCCTTGATGAGGGTGTCCCGGTGCGGGTTCTCCAAGGGGATGGACATCCACTGGAACCCGGGCTCCGTGGGCGGGGGCTGGGGGACGTTGTGGGGC